>JAOUBX010000042.1 GCA_029860075.1 Deltaproteobacteria bacterium
TGTTCATGATGGAGTTCACGATCTAGTTCTTCTGAGTTCTAAAGGAAAATTCGAAACGCGTCTGGAGAACTCCTCATCATTTATTCGGCCCGTTTGGAGTCCAGATGGAAGCTATATCTATGCAATTAGTTACAGTCTGGGCACACAAATTGGAAGGTGGGGAAAAAACGGTAAGAGTTTCCGAACCATACCAATCCTTGGTGCGGATGGCATGTTCAAGTATGCCCAGATGCTCGCATTTAGCCCCTCCGGAACTCGCCTTTCTATTCTTGTCGACAAGTTTCAAACCATGCTACTCGCGGATGTCCACACGGATGTCATTAAAGTACAAAGGCAAGTTCCACTTAATTTCACCTATGTTTCAGGTTCAGCATGGCTGGACGAATCGCGACTTTTGTTCATTGGAACTCAAGAGGGTAACCGTCAGGAGCTATGGGAGATGAAGGCAAGTGATGGGTCAGTCACAAAGAAGGGTATTCCAAACCTTTGGTTGAGGGACTTCCTAACATTGTCACCCGACAGACGTACGGTGGTTGTTTGCGGCGTCTCCGATAACGGCAAGGAAACCAAATGGAATCTGTGGAAGTATTCATTGGAAACTGCTGCCCTCGTCAGGTTGACAAGCGGCACGGAAGACGTGGAGCCAAACTGGAGACGATGATGGGCACAACCAGTCATCAAGTAGATCGCTAAAGCGCCTGCATAATTTTTTTGGTTAGATGAAAAAATAAGAAACGGAGAGGATCATATGAAAATAATAAAACTTATTTTTTTGGGCATTATCTTTTTAACTATCTTTTCTGGTTGCCACCACACTGGTAGATATCAATTGATTCATGTACAAAACAAGGATACATATCAATTGTTCAAAATGGATAAAAAAACGGGAGAAGTGTGGGCATTAGATGGGAAAAATTGGACAAAGATTGAACATAATAAATAATTGAGATTATTAACAGGGACACATCCGAATGGCACTAGGTTAAGCACTTTTAGCAGTAAAAAACACAGTAAAATTGAGGGTAAAATGGTATAATCGGGCATGAAAAATTATACTCTTTTATTCCTCAATTTCCATCTACATAACCCTCCTAAAAAGCCTCGTTCAGCCAGCAGATATTACCTGAAAAGGTGAAACAACAAAAACAGAAATCGATCAGTCAGCCTGGTGCATGTCTCGGTGAATTCATTAGGTAAAATATCATGCTGAAAGCGCTTAACTTAGCGCCATTCAAAACTGTCCCCCTTTTACCCCCTTTCTGCCTTTTCATACTCTTTTTTTTGATGAAATTATTATTTTGTGCAGCCTGTGGGCTTCCGGATGGGTGGTCCTCGCCCCATTGGGGACACAAGTATTCCAGTATATAAATAATGAACAAAGCTCGCTTCCAGCGAGGACACATTCCTTAAGTAGTCCGCAAACACAGGATTTACCGGGTATTACCAGAAACATTTCTTAGCTGTGGCATATGCCGGTATTATAATTTTCTCCCAAGTTGCCCGTCTTTGAAAAACTGCCTTAAGCAGCTTCAAAAAAATTACAAAGATCGCAACCTTTTATCAAGTTGAAGCGTTTAAAGACTATCAAAAAAATAACCAGGAGGACAAGATGGGGTTTGTAAAAAAAGGAAGAAATTTTCAGGTAAAATGGCACAAAGATAGTAACTTGGCCGTAAAAATTGCGGCTACACTGCTCTTTACATTTGGAATGTCAATGCCTGTATATTCGGCAACACCGGTTATAAGCTCGGTTACGCCGGACAGAGGTTTTAACAATATTTCAACGCCCGTTACGATAGATGGGAGTAACTTTGAACCAGGGGCTCGTGTGAGCCTTTTGAGTGGCGGTCCTTATCCCTTGGGTTCTTATACAGAAAGCTCTGCGTTGAAAGTTCATGTCTCCGGCACATACGCCTATGTGGCAGGTGGCAGTGCGGCAACACTTGATATTCTTGATGTGAGCAATCCGGAAAATCCACTTTGGGTTGCTTCATATACTACACCGGGGTATACATGGGATGTTTACGTCTCCGGCAGTTATGCCTATGTGACATACGATGAAGGTCTTGATATCATTGATGTAAGTAATCCTGCAAACCCGCTTTGGGTCGCTTCCCATGATATACAGGCATTAGCTCATGGAATACATATTTCCGGCAGTTACGCCTATGTGGTTTATGGCTCAGGTCTTGATATCATTGATGTGAGCAATCCTGCAAGTCCGGTTTTGACAGGCTCCCAGACTACGTCGGGGTATTCATGGGATGTCTACGTAACCGGAAATTATGCCTATGTGGCGGAACCAGGTTTCGGCCTTGAGATAATTGACGTAAACAATCCTGCAAGTCCGGTTTTGACCGGCTCTCTTTATACACCGGGCAATTCTTATGGGGTACACGTTGCCGGTAGTTATACCTATTTAGCGGATGGTGAGAATGGTCTTCAAATTATTGATGTAAGCAATCCGGGAAATCCGGTTTTGACCGGCTCCCATAATACACCGGGGTATGCATGGGATGTGTACGTCTCCGGTATTTATGCTTATGTGGCGGATGATGTGAGAGGTCTTCAGATTTTTGACGTAAGCAATCCCGCAAGTCCGGTTTTGGCAAGCTCCTACAATACACCCAGTAGCGCCTTCGGTGTCCAGACCTTAGGTAGCATCGCCTATGTTGCGGATGGTTCCAGCCTTCAAATCATTGACATCAGCGGTACTGCAAGTCCGGCGATGACAGGTTCCTATAATACGCCTGGGGTCGCCGAAGCCGTCCATGTTTATGGCAGTTACGCTTATGTGGCAGATGGTATGAGCGGGCTAGCGATACTTGATGTGAGCAATCCGGCCGAACCGCTCCTGGCCGGCTCCTATGATACACCGGGTAATGCCGAAGAAATCCACGTTTCCGGCAGTTACGCTTATGTGGCGGATGGTACGCGCGGGCTAGCGATATTTGATGTGAGTAATCAAGCCGAACCGCTCCTGGCCGGCTCCTATGATACACCGGGCAATGCGAAAGGAATCCATGTTTCCGGCAGTCACGCCTATGTGGCGGATGGTACGAGTGGGCTAGAGATATTTGATGTTAGCAATCCTGCAAACCCGCTCCTGGTAGGTTCCTATGATACACCTGGTAATGCCGAAGGAATCCGCGTTTCCGGCAGTTACGCTTATGTAGCGGATGGTGATTTTGGACTACAGATTATCAATGTTAGCAATCCTGCAAACCCAACCCTTGCCGGTTCATATGACACAGCGGGGTGGACACATGGTGTTCACGTTTCCGGCAGTTATGCCTATGTGGCGGATGGTAATTCCGGTCTGCTGATTATCAATGTAAACAACCCTGCAAGTCCGGTACTGCTTTCTTTTTATAATACACCCGGGGTTGCCTATGGTGTCTTTGTATCAGGCGGTTACGCCTATGTAGCGGATGAAAACGCTTTGCTGGTAATAGATGTCGGTAACCCATCAAACCCTTATCTGTTCGGGCTATACGATACTGAAGCATGGAACGTTTATGTTGATGGAAATGATATATATATTCCAGCTCATGAATCAGGCTTACGTATAATGCGCCAAAATGCTCCTGTCACAAATGTACAGATCCTGGATTCAACAACAATTACCGCTACTTTTCCAGCGTCACTTCCCGATGGCCCCTATCATATTTTGATAACTAATCCGGCAGGTGAAGAGGGAACGCTACATAATGGTTTCCATGCAGTGGGACTTTCCTCCGTCAATGCAGATATCAAGGCCAACGATTCAGATGGCCCGCTTCTTATCAACGAGGGTGACATGCTCAATATAACCCTTTTTCTCAACTCGGGTGAGGTGGCTGGATATGAAGCGGACTGGTGGGTCTATGCTGAAACGAACACAATTGGAACCTACTGGTTCCAAAACGGCTCAGGCTGGATAAGCTCTGATACTCCTCTCCCCGCTTATCAGGGACAGGTTGCTCCGCTTACAAACTATAAGGTACTGGAGTTATCCACTTTACCTGCCGGTGACTATAATTTCTACTTTGAGATGGATAAGAGAAACGGTGTTAAAGAGGGAACAGTGAATGATGTAGTGAAAGTTACGATTCAGTAGCTTTGGTAAGCTTTGAAATAATTAATATTCGTCGTTATAAGGAGGAAGAAATAAATGGACAGTGAAACATCGGGAAAGGTTGATCAGGAGGAGCGAAAAGCAGATGGCAGGTTATGGGCGGCGATCTTAGCCATTTTTATCTTTATATTCGGAATATCATTACCCGCTTATGCCGCAATGCCTGCTGTGACATTGCTTACACCGGAACGTAGTTTTAACAATGCATCAGCAGTGGTTGTGATAACAGGAGAAAACTTTGAACCGGGGGTCAGAGTGAGTCTTTTGAATGGAGGACCCTTCCATGTGGGGGCTTATGACCTGACTGAATCCTGGGGAGTTCATGCGTCCGGCAGTTACGCCTACGTGGCTGACGGTTATAATGGTCTTCAGATAGTAGATATAAGTAATCCTTCCACACCCATACTGACCGGTACCTATGATACACCGGGACATGCCTCTAGTGTACAACTCTCCGGGCGTTACGCCTATGTGGCTGATGGGGATAATGGCCTTCAGATTATTGATGTAGGTAATCCTTCTGCGCCCACACTGGCCGGCTCCCATGATACACCGGGATACGCCTTTGATGTAGCCATATTCGGGAGTTACGCCTATGTGGCTGATGATACATATGGTCTTCAGATTATAGATATTAGCAACTCTTCGAGCCCGGTTCAGGCTGCTTCCTATGATACACCGGGATATGCTGCTGATGTTTATATTTCCGGCAACTATGCCTATATAGGTGATGGTAATAGTTTGCAGATAATAGACGTACGTAATCCCGTAAATCCTGTTTTTGCCGGTTCCAATAATGCAGTTAACTGGACCACTGATATCTACATTTCAGGTGAATATGCCTATGTGACGGATAGTAATTTCATGTTAAAAATTTTTCATGTAAGTAATCCAGCTAGTCCGGTCTTAACAGCCTCCTACGAAATGAAGAATAATGTTTATGGTGTTTATGTTTCCGGCAATTATGCCTATGTGGCTAATGGTGGCGGCGGTCTTAAAATAATAGATATAAGTAATCCTTCGGCTCCCATCCTGGCGGGTTCTCATGATACACCGGGGGAGGGATTGAGTGTCTATATTTCAGGTGATTATGCCTATGTGGCTGACTGGAATATGGGTCTTCAGGTAATCAATGTAAGTAATCCGGTAAGTCCGGCATTTTCCGGTTTTTACGATGCGCCGGAGAAATCCATTTGTGTCAATATTTCAGGCGCTCATGGTTACATACTGGATTACTTTGGAAAACTCTGGATAATCGATGTAAGTAATCCTTTAAATCCGGTTACTGCCGGCTCCTACAGCATACAGAAATGGGCAGAAGATCTCTACATTTCCGGCAATTATGTTTATATAGCTAATGGAAATGGTCTTGAAATAATTGATGTAAGTAATCCGGTCAGTCCGGTTCTTGTTAGCGTCTATAATACCCCGTGGAGGGCCACCGGCGTCTACGTTTCCAGTGGTTACGCTTATTTAGCTGGCGCGAGTGGTTTTGAGATTATTGATGTAAGTAATCCGCTGAGTCCCGTGCCGGCGGGTTCTAACAATGAACTGGGTTCAACAAATGATGTTTATGTTTCTGGTAATTATGCTTATTTGGCTAATAGGGATTTAGGGCTCCAGATTATTGATGTTAGTAATCCGGCTAGTCCGGTCTTGACGGGTTCTTATCTTATGCCAAGCGATAGCCATGACGTTTATGTTTCCGGCATTTACGCCTATGTGGCTAATGATAATAGCGGCCTTCAGATTATTGATGTGAGCAATCCTGTAAATCCGGCTCTTGTCAGCGCCTATGACACACCGGGAAAAGCAATCGGGATCTATGTCACCGCCAGTCATGCCTACGTTGCGGATGAGAATGCAGGCCTTCATATAATAGATGCGAGTAATCCTGTAAATCCGGTTTTGCTTGGTTCCTTTGACACGCCTGGAGAGGCTGAAAGTGTTTACTATTCGGGTGGTTACATTTTTTTAGCGGATGGATATGAGGGCTTAAAGATTATAGAACCAAATAATCCCGTAACAAACGTAGAGGTTCTGGATTCAACGACAATTACCGCTACTTTTCCAGCATCACTGCCCGACGGTCCCTATCATGTCCTGATTACTAATCCCGCAGGAGAGGAAGGAAAACTGCATAATGGTTTCCATGCAGAGGGACTTTCCTCTGTTAATCCCGACGTCAAGGCCAACGGTTCAGATGGCCCGCTTCTTATTAACGAGGGAGACATGCTCAGCGTAACTGTTTCGCTGGATCCTGGAGAGGTAACGGACTTTGATGCGGACTGGTGGATTTATGGGGTAAAGAGCGCTATTAAAACGTACTGGTTCCAGGTCGGTTCAGGCTGGATGAAATCTGATAAGCCTCTCCCCGCCTATCAGGGGCCGGTTGCTACACTTACAAACTATAAGGTACTGGAGTTATCCACTTTACCTGCCGGTGACTATGATTTCTACTTTGAGATGGATGGCAGAAACAGTGTTAAAGAAGGCACCGTCGGTGATACAGTGAATGTTACAATTCAGTAGATTTGTGTAACTTTAGAAAGGTCATTAAAGCATTAATTAAAAGGAGAAAAGAACAATGGGCAATAAAAAATCAGGAAAAATTTATCAAAGGACGGGGAAAGCAGATAGTAAAGTATTGGCAGCAATTGTGTCTATATTCCTTTTAATATTTGCTATATCCTCATCGGCATATTCGGCAACACCGGTTATAAACTCGGTTACGCCGGACAGCGGTTTTAACAATATGCCAACGCCCGCTACGATAGGCGGAAGTAACTTTGAGACGGGAGCCAGGGTGAGCCTTCTTAATGGCGGGCCTTTTAATGTTTCTTCCTACCAAACGAGAGGGGATGCGCAATCCATACATATTGCAGGCAGCTATGCCTATGTGGCGCAATATAACGACGGTTTTCAGATTATTGACATTAGTGATCCTCAAAATCCCGGATTGGTTGGTTCTTATGATACATCCGTACCTAATGAGTCTTCCCAGGCTATTCAAGTGGTTGGAAATTATGCCTATGTGGCATCTGCAAGAGCCGGTCTTAACATTGTTGATATCAGCACTCCTGAAATGCCTTCATTTGTCAGTAATTTTCCACTAACTCTTGGAAACGCTATGGATATCAGAGTTTCCGGCAATCATGCCTATTTAGCAGCTGGAGTGGATGGGCTCATAATTATCGATGTAAGCGATCCTTTACTGCCTGTTGAAGCTGCTATTTATAAAAATGGATACGGCGTTACCAAGAGTATCGATATTTCAGGAACAGATGCCTATATAACAATGTTGCAAGGAGCCGGTGGCTTCAGAATTATTGATATAACGAATCCGGAGGCGCCTGTTTTAAAAGGTTCTTATAACTCAGGCGAATTTAATGATATACATGTTTCAGGTAATTACGCCTATCTGGTTAGCAGGGGGACCCTTCGGATTGTAGATATAAGTGATCCGGTAAATCCTTTACATGTAAGCATTAAGAACATAGGTGGATATTCCAATAGAATTTATATATCCGGTAATTACGCTTATGTTGCGAATTCATATTTAGGCAACCTGATTATCGATATAAGTAATCCTGAAAGTCCGGAGTTGATTGGATATTATCATTCTTATGATGATTCACGTGATCTTTATGTTTCGGGTTCATTAGCTTATGTGGCCGCCAGCAATTCAGGTCTTCAGGTCATAGATGTGAGTAATCCGGTTAATCCCGCATTGGCTGGATATTATTCTTCATCGGGAAATGCCAAAGGCCTTCATCTTTCCGGAACATATGCCTACCTTACGACAGGTGGGTCGCGCAGTCTCCAGATTATTGATGTATCTGATTCCGATAACCCCGCACTGCTAAGTTCTTCTGCTTTAGGAGATACTGCCTATGATGTATACGTGCAGGGTAATTACGCTTATGTAGCAGATGGCCTGGCAGGGCTTCAGATCATTAATGTGAGCAATCCTGCCAGTCCGGGTGCGCCTGTTACTGTAGATACTTCCGGAACGACTGTCAGCGTTTACGTGCAAGGTGGATACGCATACGTGGCAGATAGTTGGGCGGGACTTGCCGTCATCGACGTAAGCGATCCCACAAATCCGGCAGCGCCTGTTACCTTAAGCACACCTGCTGAAGCGAAGAGTGTTTTTGTGTCAGGGACCTATGCTTACGTAGCTGGTGGAGATTATGGCCTGATGATTGTTGACATTAGCAATCCATTAAGTCCCCAAATTGTGACGTCTTATGATACGGCCGGTCTTGCTTATGACGTCCAGGTATCAGGCAGTTACGCTTATGTGGCTGATGGATATGAGGGGCTTAAAATTATCGATGTAAGCAACCCTGCAAGCCCATTTTTAGCAGCTTCCTACGATACGCCGGGTCATGCATGGGCTGTTTTTCTTTCGGGGAACAATGTCTATGTGGCTGACAAAAACTCTGTATTGGTTCTGGATATTAATACGCCATTGAAACCTGTTCTTGTAGGTTCCTACAACACTAATACAGTCGATGTTTATGCTGCCAATAATAACATCTACCTTTCCAATGGACATAATATTACAAATTATAATGGAGGAGGAGGACTGCAAATCATTAAGGAAAATAAAGCTGTAACAAATGTACTGCTTCAGGATTCGACAACAATTGATGCTACTTTTCCAGACTCACTCGCTGAAGGCCCATATCATGTTCTGGTCACCAACCCGGCTGGTGAAGAGGGCAGACTGAATAACGGTTTCAATGCTGTCGGGCTTTCTACCGTCATTGCCGATATAAAGGCAAACGCTTCCGATGGCCCGCTTGTTCTCAACTCTGGCGACCTCTTAAGTCTAACCATTTCTCTTGATCCGGTTACAGCAGCCGGATATGACGTGGACTGGTGGGTATACGCTATATCGCCTGGAATGGGTACCTATTGGTACCAGATCGGTTCAGGGTGGGCGCCATCAGTAACACCTGTTCCTGCATACCAGGGGCCACTTGCTGCCATTACTGACCGTAACGTTCTAAACTCATCCACATTACCTGCAGATGACTACACTTTCTATTTTGAAGTGGATAAGAGGAATGGTGTAAAAGAAGGAACTGTTTCCGACAGGGTGAATGTCACAATTCAGTGATAAAAGAATGAATTTTTTTAATTCTGTCTGGCAAGGCAAGCAACACTAATCCTGTAGAGACGCCCCGGTGGGGCGTCTCTTATTTTAAAATATAATATATGGAGAAAAATATGATGGAAAGTCATTATGCAGGTAAAACGAGTAGATTCGATCTAAATTGTTTTCATTTAATTATAATATTTTTTGCGCTCTGCTTTATGCCGGAAACATCCCGGGCAGCCATGTCATTTGATCATTTTACCAGCTACGAAGAAGGTTCATCCCCTGCCGGTGTATTGCTTGAAGACTTTAACAAAGACAGTATACCTGAGATGGCTGTTACCAATCTTTTTAATCAATCTATTTCCATACGATTAGGAAGTGGGACTGGCGCATTTCAGTTGGCAACTCACTATTTTTCCGGAGTTTATCCCTTGATGATTATATCTGAGGATTTTAATAATGATGACAAATTAGATATTGTGACAACAAATGATGATAATACCTTTACCCTGATTGCTGGAAATGGTGATGGTACTTTTTTACCGGGTATAACAGGAGGGAATACCGGTGAAGGACCCATATCGATTGCAACGGCCGACTTTAATAGTGATGAAGAACTGGATATTATAACGGCAAATAAGGCTTCTTCCACAGTACCGGTCTCCCTTTATTTGGGTAACGGTGATGGAACTTTTACTGCTTCATCCTTTCCGTATCATAGAGATATGCCCACTTCCGTAGATACGGCT
The DNA here is from genome assembly GCA_029860075.1 of Deltaproteobacteria bacterium. NCBI lineage: Bacteria > Pseudomonadati > Myxococcota > Myxococcia > Deltaproteobacteria bacterium. The sequence continues at coordinate 9,977 of JAOUBX010000042.1, forward strand.
GATTTTAATAATGATGGCAAGGCTGATCTGGCAATCACGTATCCCTATGCCGGTCATATTGCTGTCTTTCTTGGAAATGGTGATGGTACGTTCAACCTCGTATCAACAAATCTTGGCGGTTACTCCTTGTATGGCAACGGGCTTTCTGTGGAAGATATTAACTTCGATGGAGTTCATGATATAGTTACTGTACCCAGTTTTGGAAAAGGTATTGTTTTACTTGGCAATGGAGATGGTACTTTTCTTAAGGTAAACTGGAATGCCCGGAGTACGGAAGAATACACATCTATGGTTATATCTGACTTTGATTGTGATGGCAAACATGATATGGCCCTGGCGGGGTTCGATTTTAATGATTTAATAAGAAGACTTTATATTTATCAAGGGAATGGCGACGGTACTTTTCAGGAGAGTATTAATTACGTTACACCAATGATTAACATTTTTGTACTTAATGAATCTTCAATTGATGCGGAAGATCTTAACGGTGACGGGAAGAACGACATAGCCATAAAAAACTCAATGGGAGACAGAGTTAATATTTATCTCAATAGGACTTCCCCGCCTTCCGGACTCTGCTCTGTTATTCCTGATATCAAGGCAAATGCTTCAGACGGACCGCTTACTATTAACCAGGGTGACTTGCTCAACGTAAGTCTTTCCCTCGATCCGGGGACAGCAGCCGGTTTTGATGCAGACTGGTGGGTTTATGCATTGTCGCCGACAAGTGGGACCTATTGGTTTAAGCTTGGTTCAAGCTGGATAGCATCGGAGACACCCATTCTCGCCAATCAGGGCCCGCTTTCTGTGATAACAGACCTTACAGTGCTGGAAATGTCTGGCTTACCTGCAGGTAACTATGAATTTTACTTTGAGGTTGATGAGAGAAATGGTATCAAGGAAGGGGCCAGAACCGACGGGGTAAATGTAACTATTCAGTAGAAGGATAATATTTTACCGGGGCAGAATTTCCAGCGGAAATTCTGCCTTTTTATTGCTTGATTCTTTACAGCTCACTACCCAAAATAAGCTCTTCCTTCCATGCAGCTACTTTTTACTTTAACTACCGGCAGTGTTACTATCCTTATCCGATTCAAAGCTTCCTCACTTTAAAATAGTGGATTTGCCCACTTTATTATCATAATAGTTCTTCACCTCCATCATATGTGCCGCAATTCCATAATCATGGCAGGATAGGCAGCTCTCTTGGACCTCCTCATAGATAAAATCAAAATCCATTATTTTGTCCAGACTCCTTAGTTTAGAAAAATGCATAAAATAGCGTTAAAAAAATTATAAATATCGCAACCTTTTGTCAGGTTGAAGCGTTTAAGTGTTATCAACAAAATGTATGGAAAGAGTTTATTGTTATGTTAAGGGTATTCATCCTCACATCCTGATTCGAATGGGAGAGAGTTCTAAAACAACAACCTTGCAGTAAGCTGAGTGGATCCTGGGCTATAAACAGAATAATATACTCACTGTATTTCCAATAATCAGCACAAATCTCACTTTATAAGCAAATTATCAGGAGAAGGAGAAATAAAGATGAAAAAAGAGGTATTGAAAAAGATTTATCAAAGAAACTGTAAAAATAATTTTCGTTTATTGATTGGAACTCTTGCATTTTGTATTTTTATATGCGAAACAGCGCTTCCCGCCTTTTCATTAACACCTGTAGTGACCTCGGTTACACCGGACAGGGGCTTCAATAATAGCTCAACAGCAGTTACGATAAGGGGTGAAAACTTTGAAGCCGGGGCTCGTGTAAGCCTTTTGTATGGCGATGGCGGGTATTATTCCTTTGGTTCTTATACGGGGATTGCTGTTGGATCTGTTCATCTTTCCGGCAGCTACGCCTATTCAATCAGCAATGGGACTAGCTATACTGATGAACTTGTGGTTTTTGATGTAAATGATCCTTCAAGTCCGCGTTGGTTCTCTTCATATAGTACATCAGAATATGCATGGGATGTTTACGTCTCCGGCAATTACGCCTATGTGACTGATTACTACTCTGGCCTTCAGATCATAGATGTGAGCAATCCGGGAAAACCGGCTTGGCTTTCTTCTCTTAACGAACCTGGCTTAGCTTATGGAATCCATGTTTCCGGCAATTACGCCTATATGGGGAGATTAAATGGTTTTCAGGTTGTAGATGTGAGTAATCCTTCAAATCCCGTTTCGGTCTCACCCTGTTGTGCAGGGCAAACCATTAATGTCCACACTTCAGGCCGTTACGCCTATGCAGCAGATGGCGATCTTCAGATAATTGATGTGAGCAATCCCGAAGAACCGGTTTTAATCCAGACATATTTTACACCAAGCTTCGGATGGGATGTCTACGTTTCCGGCAATTATGCCTATGTGGCGGATGGTGAGGCCGGTCTTCTGATTATAGATGTGACTGATCCTGTAAATCCGGTCCAGTCCGGCTTCTATAACACACCGGGGTGGGCCTTTGGAGTCCACATATCCGGCAATTACGCCTACGTGGCCGATAGCAAAAGCGGTCTTCAGATCATAGATGTGAGCAATCCAGCCAGACCGTTCTTGTTTGCTTCCTATGATACACCGGGGTCTGCCAATGATGTCGATGTCTCCGGAAGTTACATCTATTTGTCCGATCGTAGTGGTGGTTTACGTATCTTCCCCCTTAATGACCCTGTAACAAGCGTACAGGTTTCCAATTCAACCACCATAACAGCTACGTTCCCTGCATCATTGCCTGAAGGGCCATATCATATTCTGATCACCAACCCGGCTGGTGAAGAGGGCAGACTGAATAACGGTTTCAATGCTGTCGGGCTTTCTACCGTCATTGCCGATATAAAAGCAAATGCTTCCGATGGCCCGCTTGTTCTCAACTCTGGTGACCCCTTAAGTCTAACCGTTTCTCTTGATCCGGTTGCGGCAGCCGGATATGACGTGGACTGGTGGGTATACGCTATATCGCCTGGAATGGGTACCTATTGGTACCAGATCGGTTCAGGGTGGGCGCCATCAGTAACACCTGTTCCTGCATACCAGGGGCCACTTGCTGCCATTACTGACCGTAACGTTCTAAACTCATCCACATTACCTGCAGATGACTACACTTTCTATTTTGAAGTGGATAAGAGGAATGGTGTAAAAGAAGGAACTGTTTCCGACAGGGTGAATGTCACAATTCAGTGATAAAAGCAGGAATGTTTTTTTATTCCGCCTGGCAAGGCAAGGCAAGGCAAGCAATAATAATCCTGTAGAGACGCCCCGGTGGGGCGTCTCTAATATAAAGATGGCAGGTAGCTCAAAGAAAAAAAGTAAGGGTATGGACACACGCGAGAGGCGGCATGGAATCATTTTTGATAGTTGATGACGATGCCAGGCTGTGGGCAATTTATAAATCTCTTATGGGAGTAAAATTCAGGGATGCCCTTATAAGCTGTGCAGGGAACGGAATTGAAGCATTGCAAAAAGCCGGGGAGAGTGATTATTCATTGATAATTTCCGATATTGACATGCCCGAAATGGACGGTATTGACTTCCATAAAAATATGAAAAGGGATTATCCCTTTCTCGCCCGAAAGACCGTTTTTATCACAGGAAGCACGAACAGGGCTGATATCTCATACATGGAACAGGAAAATATCCTATGGCTGCTCAAGCCCTTTAATCCCTATGATTTTTATGATTTCATCGAAAAAGCTTTAAGAGCTTAAAAAAAGGGCAGAATTGAATTCATCCCCGGAATAGCACTGCTATCTTATGTGAATTACTACACTGTAACCCTTTAGCCGCTTTCTTCTCCTTTCCTCAAAAATCTCCTCTCACATTGAAATAAAAGTAAATCCCATTAGAGATATGACATAACCCGGTGGGTAATATTTTCCAGGATAACAGGGTTTAGAAAATTGCGTAAAGTAGCGTCAAAAAATTACTAAGATCGCAACCTTTTTCCAGGTTGAAGTGTTTAAAGGCTATCAATAAATTTTTTGGGAGGAGTTAATGGTTATGAAATATTCAAAATAAAATCAATTGTCATGCTGATAGCCAGTGTCCGGTTAGGGTTTTACAGAAATTTAACGAATTTAGTTCATCGGCCATTAATCTATTTCTAAGTGTATGAGCGTCTTCTGAAAAAAGACGATTTATCTATCGATGCTAGTAACTAAATTTATACAAAAACTAATATTTATAAAAGGAGGAAAGTTCTAATGGCAGGAACAATTAAATCAATCTTATTGTCCGTTTTTTTTCTAACAATTGGTATAAGTCAAAGTACGGCGCCTCTTTATGCCGCTACTTGCGTAGGTCCAGGTCATACTTATGAATATGTGGGTGATTTGGATCAGCCATATAAAAGTCCGGCTAAACTGGCGATGGGACCGAATGGGGATCTATATGTTCTTAATTTTGCGGGAGCGCTGAATATATATAGGAAGGGCCTCTTAATAAATTCAATTCCTATTACCGGACCAAACGGGGTTGCTGTTTCTCCTTCCGGCGAAGTATTTGTATCGACAAATGGTAAGACAATTGACGCTTATACAATCTATGAAGACGGAACATTTACCAAACGGTTTTTTGCGCAAGTTGGTATAGTCATTAACGATCTTGCAATTGCGGCTGATGGTAAGGTTCACGCTACTTACGGCACTGGCCGGTGGTATATCTTTGAAGCGGATGGGACCCTTCTTGGGCGCTTTGGCGCTGGTGAACTCTACAGCGCCCCTGGCATTACGCTTGATGAGGCTAACAGAAGAATTATTATAACGGATAGTTCGGCTTTTAATCTTAAAATCTATCATATGGATACATTAGAGTTCATAGGTACAGCTGGTCAAAATAGGTATGGTCATGAATATGAAGATGGTCTCTTCTTTGATCGTTTGAGAGGAGTGACGACGGATAAAGAGGGCAGAATTATTATTGCCGACACTAATGCCATTTATATTGCGGATGCCTGTCTGGATTACATTGACAGAATCGGAGGATATTGGATTTATCATAATAACGGAGAATGGGAATTGTTTCAAGGCAGAAGCAATGGACATTTTTATAAAGTAGTCGATGTTGCAGTAGATAATGATAACGGCCTCATCTATGGTTCAGATCTTGATGGCCGCATTGCTGTCTTTAGAGCTCAACCTACGGTAAAGCGGACTGTTGTGGGGAAAGGAACGAACCTGGAAGACCAGGTTGAAATATACGATGCCGATGGAGTAAATGAAAACAGCTTCAGCCCCTATGGCGCTGCGGGGAGCACCCATGTTGCTTCCGGTGATATTGACGGTGACGGTACAGATGAAATATTGAGTGTTCCCGGTGCATCTAATCCTTCCGTAGCGGAGTTGAAAGTTTTTTCCCGGACAGGTGTGGAAAAGACAAACCTGAGAATACTCCCCTTTGGACCTGATGCAACTGATATGGGTGTTGCTTCGGCTGACTTTGATAATGATGGAAAAGCTGAAGTAATCCTTTGGAGTGGTGGCAGCGGGCAGCCACTGCAAATGAAAGTATACACCTACGATGCTGTGGCAAGCGCCCTGGTTACTACCGGCATCGATGTAGTAAAAAATCCGGGTGATTCCCTGCTTGATGTTGCAGCTGGAGATATGAATGGGAATGGATTCGCAGAACTGGTGACGATGACAGGAACTATGGTGGATGGTCTGCCTGAGAGGAACTGGATATGGGATATGTGGGCTGTCGACAGGAGTCAGGGTATTGGACAATGGTCTTTATCCTCTGAAAGTCGTTTTTCAAGCTCTATGAGCAATCAAATAGAACTTGCCCTTTCCGTTGGAGATACTGATGGCGATGACAGGGGAGAAATAATAGTATCTTCACTGGATAAATCCCTCCCCAATCCCCCTGTCGATATTTATATGCTCGAAGGTACAGGGCAAATTGCTGAACAGTTCCTGGCCGGAACAACAGGCCCTCTTGGCAGCGATTTAAGCAGTGACGATATGGATGGTGACGGAGCGAATGAAATTGTAGTTACTCTCCATGATGAGGTTAACGATAAAGCTACAGTAAAGATGCTAAGAAGTAACGGTTTTGAGATGAACAGTATTGATGTTGCAGCGCCGAGATCTGGATTGAGTGTAGCTGTTGGTCAATTCTAAAACCTCCTTCAGGGAAGCCTGTCGGAGGTTAATAAAATGGTAATAAAAATGGAGGAATTAAGATGAAGAAAGTACAGAAAGGTTATTTGTTACAAGTTGTGTTGGTGATTATGTTAATGATTTTAATAGCGCTACCGGTTTCAGCTGAAACAGTAAGTGAAGAGTGGGTGCAGCGTTATAATGGTTTGGAAAATGGAATGGACTTAGCGCAGTTTGTAACGGTGGACTCAACGGGTAATATTATTGTATCAGGTATTTGTGGTTCAAACTATTGTACCCTGAAATATGATAATAATGGGACCTTGCTGTGGGAGAATGTTTACAGTGGAATGTCACTTGGTATAAACAGTCCTGTTGCTTTTGAAGTTGATGCTGATGACAATATAATTGTTACAGGTTTTTCAAAGGGTAATGGTACTAATTACGATTACGCGACAGTAAAATATGCACCTGATGGAACACTGTTATGGGAGCGTAGATATTCCGGATTAGGTGGCGATGCACAGGATATCCCAGAAGATATGACAGTAGATGCGGTGGGTAACATCATTATTACCGGATATAGTTATAATACTACATATGCTGATTCTGATTATGCAACATTGAAATATGATGCAAATGGAACACTAGTGTGGGAACAGCGATATGGCAGCCCTAATGCCAAGGGAGATACGCCTGTTGCTGTCATTACGGATACAGCAGGTAATGTCATTGTAACTGGCAGTAGTGATGGTGATTATTTGACGATAAAATACAATGCTGATGGCGCAGTTATGTGGGAGGAACGCTATGATGGCCCCGGTAATACTGGAGATGCGCCTGTAGCTATTGCTTTGGATGGTGCAGGCAATGTTGTTATTACCGGAATCAGCAGGGGCGTTGATACCATGAATGATTATGCTACATTGAAATATGATGCAGATACTGGAAGCATGTTATGGGTACAACGTTATGATGGCCCAATAAATTCTTTTGATATTCCTATTGCCTTGGCGCTTGATAGTGGGGGCAATGTTGTTGTCACGGGACGTAGTATCCGTTCAGGAGGGATGGATCCCTTTGGTGATAACACGGATTTTGATTATGCCACTGTAAAATATAGTCCCAATGGTACGGAATTATGGGTGCAGCGCTATAATGGGCCTGCCGATTTTTGGGATTACCCACGTACCATGGTACTTGATTCAATGGATAATATAATCGTTACCGGTAGCAGTGATGGTATTGATAGTATGCATGACATTGCTACAGTAAAATATGGCCCTAATGGCTCAGAATTATGGGTGCAACGTTATGATGGCCCGGGACATGATAACGACTACCCCAATACCATTATAGTGGATGGTGCAGGCAATACAGTTATTGCCGGGTGGAGTGTAAATAATAATAATAGTGATTTTGCTACCTTGAAATATGGTTCTGACGGAACGCTATTATGGTCACAGCATTATAACGGTTTGGCAAATGGTCATGATACCATTGGTGAAAAGGGAGTGTGTCTTGATGCTGACGGGAACGTATTTGTTGCCGGGATGAGTGATAACAGCGATTACAATAAAGATTTTGTGACAATAAAATATCTGGTTCAGAATAATTCTCAGCCTTCTGTTCTCACAATATCCCCACCTTCAGGCAAGTATCTTGTTTTACAAGATTTTGATATGGCCCTTATTGTTGAAAGCCTTGACAATACGGCTACTGTAACGAATGTTACGCTCAATGGTTCGGATTTAACAAACCAATTTAATGCTTGTGCTGTTAAAGGAACAATTACAGCTATTGGAACAACATTCAGGTGTCCCAATCTATCAGGAAGTATTATTGGTGAAGGGACTAATAATGTTAGTTCTACCATTACACTAAATGACGGCACGACAATTACTGATTCGGCAGTTTGGCAGGTTATCCAAAACACAGAGCCATAAATTATTAAAGCAAAAAAAATTGAGAATTGCTTGTGAATTCACAAATCAACCACTCCCCCGCAAGCAGCGGAGTGGTTGATTTATTCAAAGGAGAAAAAAATGGAAAAAAATATACTAAAAGGAAAAGATCAAAAGAGGCAGAAAAAAAGAACTAGATTTCTGGTTCAATTTATTACCTTGTTTATCATCACATGTGGCTTATCACTTCCTGCCTTTTCGGCTACGCCAATTATAAGTTCGGTTTCACCTGATCGGGAATTCAATAACATTTCTACTGATGCTACCATCACAGGTGAAAACTTTGAGCAAGGGGCAAGAGTCAGTCTGTTGAATGCCGGGCCGACTTCTTTAGGTTCCGTCGATACACCGGGGAGTACGGAGAAAGTTCATGTGTCAGGCAATTATGCTTATGTGGCAGATGGAACCGCAGGCATTCAGATCATCGACATAAGTGATCCGGCGAATCCCGAATTAAAAGGTTCTTATGACACGGGAGATGCCAGCAGCATTTATGTGTCCGGCAATTACGCTTATGTAGGAGACTGGAATGATACGCTTCTTCATATTATTGATATTAGTGATCCGGAAATTCCAGTCAGGGTTAGTTCCACCTTCACATATGGGAACGTGAGAGATATAGTTGTTATCGGAAATTATGCTTATCTGGCTGCTGATGCTCTTATAACTTTTGATGTGAATAATCCCGGTTTTCCGAGCATTGCCGATATGGATGATACAATCTGGGCAGAAGGAATCCACGCTTCAGGCAATTACCTATATATAGCAGACTATTATGGTCTTCAGATTTATAGTTTAAGCAATCCCCGTAATCCGTCATTCAAAGGCAAATATGACATAGAAGGAGAGTGGCCTCTTGCTGTCCACGTATCCGGTAACTATGCCTATGTAACAAATGACGATACAGGACTTCACATTATTAATGTAAGCGATCCTGTAAATCCTGAATTTGCAGGCTACTACAACATGCCAAGTCCTGCATGGGATGTCTTCGTATCCGACAATTATGCCTATGTGGCTCAGGGGTCCTCTGAAATTCAGGTTTTCGATGTAAACAATCCTGCCAGTCTAAGACTTACAGGCTCTTATGATACACCCGGCTTTGCCGGCGCCATTAATGTCTCCGGCAATTATATGTATGTTGCCGATGGTCATATGGGGCTTCAGATCATTCGTCCCAATGGTCCTGTAACCAATGTAAATGTTCTCGACTCTACAACCATAACAGCAACTTTCCCGAACCCGCTCATAGAAGGACCGTATAATATACTTATAACCAATCCGGCAGGTGAGAAAGGAATACTAAATAATGGATATCAGGCTATAGGCCCTTCATCAGCAAATACTGATATTAAAGCAAATAATTCTGACGGACCACTTGTCATTAATGAAGGAGACACCCTTAATCTGACCATTTCCCTCAATCCGGGCGAGGCAGCAGGATACGAGTCTGATTGGTGGGTCTATGGAGTGTCAGACGCTATTGGAACCTATTGGTTTCAAAACGGTTCAGGCTGGAAAAAATCCGACATACCTCTCCCCGCCTATGAGGGGCCTCTCTCTGCTGTTACAAACTATAATATACTGGAAACATTAACATTACCTACAGGTGTATATGATTTTTACTTTGAGGTAGATGAAAAAAATGGCCTTAAAGAAGGGACCGTAACTGATAAGGTAAATGTAACGATTCAGTAAGCGTTTTATAAGTTTCAAAAAAAGCAGCAGTTTCAGGGAATCGCAAGTGGGTATAATTCTCCATTGTAAAAAGGGGGGGGGCAGGGGGGTGATCTATAAACATGCTATCACTGATGTTACTCTTTTCTGCCGATAAAACAGCTATTCTCATGAAGGTGCGAAACTTGAGTAATAAGTTATACCGTATTGATACATATATTCTCAATGCACTAACTTCTATATCTTTTACAGCAAGAGTATTTATCGATATAAATATCTCTTCCAAACTATTTCAATTCTTAAAAGGAAAAAAAAATGGAAAAACTTTCAACCCATTATCCGAATTTGTTTTTTATGCTTTTTATTCTCACTTTTATACCGACAAGTTCTCAGGCTAATGTCACTTTTGAACATCAGGGCAGTTATCAGCGGGGCTCAGGTCCTGCGAGAGTATTGTTTGAAGATTTCAATGAAGACAGAAAACTTGATATGGCGATTACCAATAATTCAATTCATACTGTTTCTATTTATCTGGGTAATGGAGATGGTTCATTTCAATCGGCAAAAGATTATTCCGCAGGACTTTATCCCTGGGCTATTTTATCAGGAGATTTTAATAAAGACGGTAAACTGGATATTGTAACTACTAATAAGGATGACACATTTACCGTCTTACTTGGATATGACAATGGAACCTTTTTACCGGGAGAAACGGGTGGGAATACAGGTACTGCCCCTTTATCGATTGCATCAGCCGATTTTAATGGTGATAAGAAACTCGATATTGTAACAGCAAACAAAGGGACCGAAGGTAGACCCGATAATCCATCCGTATCCCTCTTTTTAGGTAACGGCAATGGAACCTTTACAACTTCATCCATACCGGATTATAAAGAAGATTTGCCTTATTATTATGCTTATGAAGTAAATACGGCTGATTTTAATAAGGATGGCAAGGCAGATTTGGCAATAACATATTTCTGGGGTAGTGAAATAGCTGTTTTTCTGGGCAATGGTGACGGAACTTTTAATTTTGTCTCGTCTCATAATATATCTGATCATTATACCTTTTACAGTGATGCGCTTACTATAACGGATATTAACCACGATGGGATTGAGGACATGCTTACAATACCCCAATCTGGAACGGGCATTGTTTTGTTAGGCCACGGGGATGGATATTTTACGGAGACGATCTGGAGTGCAGAGATTGCCTCCTCCAGTCAAACTATGGTTTTATCCGATTTTAATTGCGATGGAAAGCACGATATGGCTATGGCAGGAATAAACGAAGCTAATATTAGACAACTTAATATTTATACGGGCAATGGTGACGGCACTTTTCAGCAGGGCCCCACTTATATCGAACCGACTTATTTTCGTGATAGCAATAAAAATGCATCAATTGATGCGGGAGATCTGAACGGCGATGGAAAGAATGATATCGCCATGTTAAATTATAAAAGTGACAGAGTTAATGTTTATCTTAATACAACTTCTCCGTCAGTGGAACTCTGTTCCGTTACGGCGGATATCAAAGCAAATGGTTCAGACGGGCCGCTTTCTATGAATGAGGGGGAAATGCTTGATTTGACCATCTCCCTCGATCCGGGAATAATGGAAGGTTTCGACGCAGACTGGTGGATTTACGCCGAATCGGAACTAATGGGAAAATATTGGTACCAGTATGGGAGTGGATGGATCGCATCGGAGACGCCCATTCCTGCTTATCAGGGCCCCATTACATCGGTGACAGACCTTAATGTTTTCCACATGCCTACTTTGCAGGCCGGTAACTATGATATATATTTCCAGGTAGATGAAAGAAACGGTATCAAGGAAGGGGCAAGAACGGATACGGTAAAAGTGACAATTCAGTAAGTGTTTTTTTAACTTTAAAAGAGGCAGAAGTTCCACAGGAACTTCTGCCTCTTTTAATTTACCTTTAATCCTGGAAACAGCAGTTGGATCATGGTTTCTGGCGCAATCTCTTGATTCCACAGCACTTTCAAAAAATACCCGCTTAAGCTGCGGGTGAAGCTAAGATTTTTTAAAAACACTGTGAAACCAATATGTTACACTATAAATCCATGTCAACTGCCGTTTCTAGGTTAATAATTTTTAATAAAGTTAGTCTTTCATCACAGGTACGAATCAGTTTACTTTTTATAGCGTTGAAAAAACTTGATACTGAAAGAAACTATTTGATTTTCATACTCCTCCCATGAATAGCTGGAGTGATTTGAAGTATAACTATAATCGAGAGAAAGCTTTAACCAGGAATTAATGATTGAATAAACTTGTAAACTAAAAATGTCTTCCCTGTCCTCTCTTGTTGATAAGAGTGAATCCTTGTTAGCCAAGGCAAAATCGGGATTGAGGCCATAGAGAAATACCACCTCGATAGGCCAGGGCAGACGATCATATTCTGTCTTTTCTCTCCTGTAAAATAGAGTTGCTTTAACCTTCTTGTAGATATTAAATCTCCCTGAAAGAAAGAGGGCCTCATAATGATAATCAAATACGGAAAAGTTGGACTCATTTTGTCCGTAGTCGACTCCCAGACTGATCGATTTTGAAGGGGAGAAAGAATAGCTTAGCATCAATTCATTTTTGTAATAATCTTCTTCAATGGGGTCGATTGTCTCAAATAGCCTCTCTTCATACTCTTTTTTAAACGTTAATTGTGAAAAGGTAAGGTCAAATTCATTAATCTTTATTCCTGCAAAGGGTTTTGTGGCAGTGCTTTTATAATCCATATAGCCAAATTTTCTCACCTGGAATTCTTCATGAGAGGCACTTACCCCTATACTCAGGTTGTAAGGCAGCGCATAATTCATAAAAAGATTAGCGCTGTTTTCCCTGGTGTTATAGCTTGTGTACTTGGAGTAGAAGTGTTTCTTTATTGAGTAGCCGGCATTGATATACAAAGTGTCTGAGGGGTTTAAAAAAAGACTTAATGCCGGTTTTCTGGATGTAAAATAATCATCCACGTATAGAGACCGGATTAAAGTTCTTGAAACGATTTTTCCATCCAGTGTTTCATAGCCATCACTTATCTCTATTGATGGAATAACCTTCCACACATATTCGCCATAGGCAGGCCCTGAACAGGTAAGGAGCATTATTAAAAGGAGAAAAGATATAAGGTTATACAATGTATTTTTTATCAGGTCACTTTGATCGAAGTCTATTTATCATCTGCTGCTGATTTCTCTTGCGCTGCATACGAAATCGCTTAATTTTATTCCTGTAGCGTTTTTTCTCCTCTAAGCTCATATTTTTCCACTTCTTAAATAGCTTTCTTAATTTTATCTTTTTTTCAGCCGGCAGTTTTTTGAATTTCTTCCATTTTTCCAGTATGGTGACTCTTTTTTCCTTCGGCACTTTTGAGAACCTTTTGAAATTTTTAAAGAGCTGTGCCTTCTGTTCATCTTCAAGCTTGTTGAATTTCCTGAAATTTTTACGGAGAGTCTCTTTTTCTTCATCTGAAAGACTTTCCCATTTTTTCAGATTCTTTTTATTTACAAATTTCTCTGTTTCATCCCCGGTTGCAATATGAGGAACTGAAAAAATAAACAGTGCTAAAAGCAAGAAAATGCCCGGGCAAGATGAATTTAAATTAAACATCATCATCTTCCTCTTCTTCCCTATTATATTTTTCAACAATGTCATAATCTTCAAGCATATCCATCATTTCAATCAGTTCAAGGTTGTTGATTATATCAATATCTTCTTGAGACAATAATTCCACTTCATTACCCTGTTCCGCTACCTCTTCGGCCTTGACTAAATTGATTGTTGATAATAGCAGGATGAGGCATAAAAAAAAAGCGGCGCTTCTCCCTCTTTTCTTCAAACCGGTCATGCTACATACTTTCTATTAAATCAAGTTCGTCCATATCATCAATAACCATGAGCAGTTCTATATTATCAATCATTTCAATGTCATATTCAAGCATTGCCGTTTCCATCATTCTCATCTCTTTATTACCGGTCATTGTAAAGAGCGCAACTGCACATGACAAAACTATTGTTGCAAGCGCCGTTTTTGCGGGGAATAAGGTAAAGAAGGGTTTTCTTTTCTTTTTCTTTATTTTTTCATCAAGGCGATTTATAAAATCTGTTGATGGATCGATATCTTCGATGAGGGCGAGTTTCTCCCAGGCGCCGGAAAATGCCTCAAATTCTTTCCTGCATGATTCACAGCCTGACAGATGTTTGTTCAGCGCCAGCCTTGATTTCTCATCAAGGCTCCCCTCTAAATTATGAACAATCATTTTTGCTGCTTTTTTACAGTCCATTTTTCTCTCCATTAATTACACACTTTAGAAGTTCCTAAAGTTTCTCTTCCCGGGCAAGTTTTTTTTTGAGATTGTTCATACCCCTGAATATTAACGACTTAACGGCAGGAATAGAAATGTTCATCGCTTTTCCAATCTCATCATACGAGAGTTCTTCGTACCTTCTTAGAATGATGGCCATTTTTTGTGATGGTGGAAGCTGGCTTATGGCTTCTTTTACCTTGTCGATTATTTCCGCTTCATTGTCTGACCCCGAATACTGCGATATGGCCCCAACCTCACTTTCCAACTTTTTTTTCAGTTGAAACAAGCTTCTCACCTTGCGCTTTCTCAGTTCATTGAGACAGGTATTAACGGTTATCCTGTGCAGCCATGTGGAAAACAGGGCTGTACTTTTATATTTATTTGCCGATTTATAAACTTTAAGAAAAACGTCCTGGGCAACATCTTCGGCGTCATCCCTATGAGAGGAAAAAAATCGATGCGCAATATTGATAACCCGTTTCCGGTGCTTTTGAACGAGCAGGTCAAATGCATTTTTGTCACCGGCAGCAAAACGGTTCATCAGTTCGCTATCAGGGTCTATCCTGTTATCTATGCTGGATTCCTTCGTCATTCAGGTAGAACAGATCGACCTTTCTGCGGTCTTCTTCCATATAAAGAGTTAGAGAGTCATGTTTATAAAAATTAAAGAAAAGACTTTACCCTTTCCTAGCAATTAGGGACGGGGATCAATAGGAGTACCATGGGGGATGGCAACCGTTTAAATGGTTAGCCCCGGGTTAAAATAAACATTCCCTCCCATTTCTTTCAAAAAAATCAAAGGAAGCTACATTGTAAATTGCATTAAAACACTAACTAGTTTTCATCGGTCAAGGGTGCTTTTTCGCAATCTCTACGTCAATCTTCGGTTTTGCTTGTGCGATGTACAGCAGTACATCTCCGCGCAAACCCTTGATTTCCTTGACCTTGCAAAAAATCCCTCCTTTCCGAATTGAAAACATAGTTTGATTTATTATAGTTTCTGGATGGACACTAACTAGTTTTCATCCGGAAAGGGTGCTTTTTCGCAATCTCTACGTCAATCTTCAGATTTGCTTGTGCGACGTACAGCAGTACGTCTCTGCGCAAACCTTTGATTTCCTTGACCTTGCAAAAAATCCCTCCTTTCCAAATTGAAAACATAGTTTGATCCACCATAGTTGACCGATGGATACTAACTATAATACATCATCATTTACATATTTAAAGAATAAAATGACATATCACGCTATGTTGCTTTGCTTGTCTTCTGAGGCAGGTCCTTCGAAAGGTTAAGGATGACCGGTTGAGGGGAGAGAAGATAAAGTAATTTTTACCCTGGAGTTGAGAGAAAAGAGGTCGTCTTGTCGTGCTCAAGGGGAAAACCCTGGAAGAAGAAAAAGTTACTTTTAAGAAAATCTTTTATTTCTTCATTATCACCCCTCCCTTGATTAGGGACAATAGAAAAGCGGTTTCCCGATCAACTTCAGCAAACAAAGTAGTATAAAAAAATACAAAAATAGCAACCTTTTATCAAGTTGAAGTGTTTAAAAAATCATATATGAAAATAATAAAAGCCTTCATCCTCGCATCTTGATTTGAATTGCAGACACACCTTTAAGGCAGTGTCCGACAGGCTCCTGGAAAGGAAGTTTAGATGAAAAACAAACAAAAAAATTTTCTTCACCTCTTTTTCTTTTTATGTATTTTACTAATACCCTCTTGCAGTTCTCAATCAGGCAGTTCAGGTAATGGTTCTCCTACAGATAACACACCACCCACAGCGCCCGGCATTCCCCTGGATGAAGGACATTATACCGAAGTTAACACCATCTGGTTAAACTGGGCTGAAGCGGCAGATTCAGAGAGTGGGATTTCAGGATATCGGCTGGAGGTGAAAAATCAGAGTGATGCAGTCATTTTTGATAGTCTCATCGGCAATGTATTGAACTATAAAGTTAGCGGTACTGAGGGCGATACCTTGACTGCCAGGGTAGCCGCCATTAATGGGGAGGGCCTTCAGGGGGATTGGTCTGCAGTTTCCGACGGCATAACACTATGTGGACAATATGCGGCTTGCCTTTCAGGGACCCTCTTTGTTTCAACTGCGGGAGATGATAACAATGATGGTCTTTTCCCGTCTACGCCCTTTCTGACGATAAATAAGGCAGTAAGTGTTGCAGGGCCCGGTGATGTTATCGACGTTGCCGCAGGAACCTATAAAGAGCAAGTCATGATTCTTCAGAGTAATGGCCATGGTGGTGATTCTGCGGCGCCTCTTCTTTTGCGGGGTAATGGTACTGCTAATATAGATGGGAGTGAAGTTCTTTCTCCATGGACAGATCTTGGCATTATGACTTCAGGAACGGCCCCTTGCCACCTATGGTCAACACCTTTTAACCCCGATAATTATGCTGAACTTGCATTTCAGGACGGCATTAAAAGAGCGCCCACTCAACTCTT
Organism: Deltaproteobacteria bacterium; assembly: GCA_029860075.1. Classification (NCBI taxonomy): domain Bacteria; kingdom Pseudomonadati; phylum Myxococcota; class Myxococcia; species Deltaproteobacteria bacterium. The sequence goes on from JAOUBX010000042.1 coordinate 26,498, forward strand.
CATAGATGGAACGACAAGGTTAGACCTGCTGCCTGAACCGGCCAGTTTCAATAGCGGTGATGCCCTTACTGAAGTAGAGGTACGGAATGAAGCGCTGCTGGCATCTCAACTGAGACCCAATACGTGGGCATGGATTGAGAGCAGTAATGAAGTCAAGGTTTGCCTTGCCGAGGGTGATCCCATAACAGACCATGTTATTGAGATTCCTGTGCGTAATGCCGCTATCGTATCCGATGCGGGTTATCTCCATGTGAGCGGATTTATAACAAAGCGCCAATCGGTCTACGGTATTGTTGTAAAGGGGGATTCGACGACAAAGGAGGTTGTCATTGCCAATAACCGGGTGAGCTTTGTCAGTGGATCGAGGGAATACAGAGATTCCGATCTTGGCCCTGCTTATAAAGTATGGGAAAACGGAATCGGTATTGGCGCCAGTGTAGAGGCACAGGCGTCAATTATATCTAACCATGTGTCGGACATATCCTATGCCGGTATTAAGTTTGCCAGAGCGCCTTCGGCCCTGACCGAGTACACCTATATGCGGGTAGCAGATAATATTGTAGAGCGGATTACCCCTCATCCCTATGGTGTCAGCCGGGAACATGAATCAGGTGAAGCGCTTGCCGGAAGCAATGGGTCCCACTACGACCTCATTGAAAATAATACAATATCAGACACAGAATATGGTATCTGGCTGGACTCGGCTTTTGACAGTCCTTTTGGTGGCACAGGCTACGCTACGGTAAGTGAAAATAATATTTCCAATACACATACAGCCATTTTTTTTGAAAGAGCAGCCCATCACCCCACTGCAATGAGAAATCTTATTACTAATACAAAGTTCGGAATTCAACTGGGAACTTCATTCCAATATACTCAGGAAGCGGACCCAAGCAATCCCTTATACGATGTTAAATACGGCAGGGTAGTCAACAACACCATTATCGATGCCGAGATAGGAATCAACATCTCTTATGCATCTCATGCAGAAGTCTTCAATAATATTGTCTATAGCAGCAAGGTAAATGCCATCGGCACTTTAATCAGGGAACATACCATTACCATAAATGACGCATCCGGAAATTCTTACGGAACGGTAAATAATAACCTCTATCATCTGACTGCTTCAGATAAACCGGGCTGCTGGATGTATTTGAATGTCTGTTTTTCTAACATGTCATCATGGTATGATCAAAGCGGCTTTGATATGGATTCCATTGATTCTGATCCCCTCTTCAGCAATTTAACAGGAGGCGATTATTCTCTGGCAGTGGATTCACCTGCCAGAGACTCAGGTACCGATGCGGGACTTTCTGATTATTGTAACCGTCCTGACATAGGCTATGCTGAATTTCTCACAGGGGCTTGTTTGTGATAATCCTGAAAATAACCGCTCCATCATGACTACCCTTGTTTTTATACCTTAAAACTGCATAATAACGGGTAATGTGTCATGACAAAATTTATCATTTTCATTTGCATTAACTTGTTATTCATATCCGCTAATCCATCTTTTGCAGAAACTGACCTTGTTCAGTTTGCAAAGGCACTGACTGCCCGGGATTATGATGACAGGCTTCCATCAATACCGATTGAACAATGGTTGTCATCGACATTGCCAAAGAACTGCGTTGCCTACTGGAATGAGAACATTACCGCTTGTGGTGAGCAAACGGGAAATCCCTCCATTGACCGGGCAAGAGATTTACCGCTTTGTGCAGCAGTAGAGCTAATGTCTGACTACACATTGAGGGGTTATCTTTTACTTTTTGTTGCCACAGAGAAAAAGGGCAAAATAAAGAAACCTTCTTTTTATTTCGGATACATTAAATCTAAAAACAAAACCATATATATTAAGAAATTGGGTGAAATAAAAAAGCTGGGAGATCCGGGCAGATCCCGGCCTGCGAAACAATTTGCTCAAATTGACGAAGAAGAATGTATTTTTGACCAAAAAGAACAATTGTTGGAGTACAAAAGATTAGAAAAACAATATGCCGGAAGTGAATATATTGAGAATGAATATAAACTTGTCATTCCAAAAGGAAAGAATCAGGTTCACCTGCGTAAAGGAGGGTGTGTTCATTACGGGATGACCATAGAACTTGTTCAGCCTAAGACTGATAAGTACCGGGTTGATAAACCTTTTTTTTCAGAAGTTATCTCTCTTCTTGAAGCATACGGTCAAGACATGGTTGATATGAAATTATTAAGAAAGTTACTGGATGACAAACAATGGACCGACATGTCCAATGAAAGCGGCAGATACTTTTTTATTAATTATGAGGACTATACATCCTTTGAGATATATGAAAGAAACGATGACTCTCAAACAATTATTGGCGTTAATTTTTACAATTGAAAAAGCGGGAAGAACCGGACAGAGCCCGGCCTGCGAAAGTAAGATGTTTTTTATGAGGAAAAGGAGTAAGATTGGCGGATAATACTCAAAAAGTGGTGTTACCCCAACACGGCATAATAGCAGGAACAAAAGATCATGAATTCCAGGCTCTATATTACAAATCGGGAAGATTGGCGCACCTGGCTTGAGGAAAATCACCTCAAGGAGAAGGAAGTTTGGCTGGTTTACTATAAAAAACACACAGGCACGCCCCGGATTCCTTATGATGATGCCGTAGAAGAAGCCTTATGCTTTGGGTGGATCGACAGCATAGTCAGAAGAATCGATGATGAAAGATATATGCAAAAATTCTCACCCCGAAAAGATAAAAGTGACTGGTCTGAGTCGAATAAGAAGCGAGTCAAAAAATTGATTGAAAAAGGGCTGATAACTCAGGCAGGGTTAGAAAAAATAGAAGTTGCAAAAAAGAAGGGAAATTGGGATAAAGTTATTGAATCAGCAAGGCCTTATGAAATGGCTGTTGAGCTGGACCAGGCCCTGGCTTCAAATAGAGCGGCAAAGGAGTTTTTTAATAGCCTTTCTCCTGCATACCAAAAACAGTATATTGTTTGGATTGCAAGCGCTAAAAAAGAAGAAACAAGACAAAGACGGGCGAAAGAAGCTTTGGCTATGTTGATTAAAAAAAAGAAGCTTGGTTTAAAGTGAATTTATGGCATAACAAGCATCTATTACAGAAAATACCGGGGGGAACACAATGAACATTCTTAAGAAAATTGAGTTGGGTGTATTGGTCACTATCACCATCGCAATGATTAGTTTCGCTTTTTGGCTGGGGCGCCTTGATCAGAGAGTGGAAAATCTCGACCAGCGTTTGAGTAAGTTAGAAACGAATCCCAAAGCACTTTTGGATCAAAACCCGATACCGGCAAAGGTGGAAGCGATGCCTCCATCAGTAACGCTTACCATTGCATCAAATATTGATCTGAACCACGCACCGTTCAAAATTGGAGTCAACGGTACCGTAAAGAATGCGACGCAGTTCTATACTTATATCGTCGTTGATGACGGGCATGCAGAATGGATCCAACCTGGACTGGGATTCAACCGTGATGGCCCTTTTTATTCATCTGCCCACCTGGGGATCAAAGATGGCAATCCCTCCTTGAACAAATGGTATAACGTATTTGCTGTTGTTTCCGGTGAGGAACATGAGAAGTATCAACATCTTAAGCCGGACTCTATACTTGCTCGAACAAAACCAACCCGAATATACAGAACACAATAAATTTCTTCGAGAGTATTGTGCCGGCTCAATAATTCGATTACTTTTTTAAGTTGATAGAATGGATTCCCGCCTTCATCCCAAGGGCGCTTTGTGACGACCTTTGGGCGCGCGGGAATAAGAGTATGGCTGAGAACTATAAAGAGCTTTCAAAATGTGATTCTTTGACAATTCATTGGACTGAGTATGGCCGAAATGATGAATTTGAATTGAAGCAGGTCTGGGCCTTTGACAAAGACCAAAAAGAAGGCTATCTTTAATATATGAATATAAAAAAGGTGATTATCGTTGTCACTGCTGTTGCCTTTCTGGCAGCCTCACCGCTTGCGTCCCTTGCAGAAACGAGAGTGTACACTTCCATATCCGTTGCCGGTGTCATAGGCGGCGGTGTGTACTGGTACTTCTCTGCCGGCACCCGCCTCTCCAAAAGGGACAGGGATCATGGATATGCATTACTCTCCGGCAGAAAAATGCAGCTTCAGCCAAAGACCGGGCATGAAGAGAATTCTGCCGACAATTTGACCTTCTACCTTCCCCTTTACAGTATCAAATTTTAATCATGTATTTCGCAAGGCCGCAAAGAAAAACGATAGGTATCTTGCAAAATCTTTGCGCTCTTGGCGGCTTTGCGAGAAATCTGCATACACTTGTTTGTTTCTGTACAAGATAGTATTCCAGCTTTTTTACGAATGGACTCAATGAAAGCTCGCAATGTAGAAACTATGAAAGCGATTGTATATGAAAAATACGGCCTGCCCGATGTTCTTCAATTAAAAGAGGTAGCAAAGCCTGCTCCCAAAGATGATGAAGTGCTGGTAAAAGTTCATGCCGCATCGGTAAATGACTGGGATTGGGGCTTGCTTAGAGGCAAGCCCTTTGTAAATCGCTTAATGGCCGGCTTTCCAAAACCGAAAAAAATAAAGATACCCGGATGTGACATAGCGGGGTCTGTTGAAGCGGTGGGCAGTAAGGTAAAACGGCTCAAGGCGGGTGATGAGGTGTTCGGAGACATTTCGAGATGTCATTTTGGTGGTTTTGCCGAGTATGTTTGTGCCCGTGAAGAGGCATTGACGCTGAAACCGGCGGGCATGACATTCGATGAAGCGGCAGCCTTGCCCCAGGCGGGCATACTGGCCTTGCAGGGTCTTCGCCATAAAGGGCATATTCAGCCGGGACAGAAGGTTTTGATTAATGGTGCCGGTGGCGGTGCAGGCACCTTTGCAATACAGATAGCCAAATCCCTGGGGCTTCATGTGACAGCTGTGGACAGCACAATAAAACTGGAGAAGATGCGCTCCCTCGGCGCAGAACATGTCATCGACTACACAGAAGAAGATTTCACCAAAAATGGACAGCACTATGACCTGATCATCGATATGATGGGATTTCATCCCTTTTTCGATTACAGGCGTTCATTGAGTCCAAAGGGCCGCTATGTATTGGTCGGCGGTTCCTCACGCCTATGTAACGAGGTTGTATTTCTGGGTCCCTGGTTTTCAATGACAGGGAGTAAGAAAATGGGACTGCTCTTGCATAAAGCAAACAAGGAGTTGGAAGATCTGATAGCGCTATTTGAGGCCGGCAAAGTTAAACCGGTCATAGACAGACGTTATCCTTTAAGTGAGGTTCCTGAGGCGATGCGCCATTTTGGATCAGGGAAGGTGGTAGGGAAATTGGTTATTACTGTGGCCTGACAAAGCAAGCGATGCATTTGGTCGTTATGTGGTTTAATTGATTGTTGAATCCTCATCCTCCGGGCGGGGTGAGAGATAAAAGGCTTTCACCCTCACCCCAGCCCTCTCCCATCAAGAGAGAGGGGGATTTAGAACTAAATTAGCCCATTTCAGGGCCGAAGCAAGGTTACGCCCGTTGGGCGCAGATTCTTTAATTTATAGTAAAAACAGATAAGAAGTCGCTCAAGGAGAAAAAGATATAAAAGCGCTTGTATACACAAAGTACGGACCACCGGAGGTTCTTCAGCTTAAAGAGGTAGAAAAACCTGTCCCCCAAAATAATGAAATACTGATAAAGGTACATGCCACAACAGTAAATAGAACCGACAACGCAACAATCAAGGCAATACCATTTTTTGCAAGGCTCGTAACAGGTCTATTCAAGCCCAAAAAACAAATTCCCGGAACTGAATTTGCCGGTGAGATTGAAGCTGTCGGAAAAAATGTTTCGACTTTTAAAGCAGGAGATAATGTTTTTGGATTTGATGACCAGGGTTCTGAATCTCATGCCGAGTATCTGGCAATATCAGAAGATAAGGCAATAACAATACCCGAAGGTATAAGCCATGAGCAGGCGGCAGCGAGTGTTGAAGGCGCACATTATGCTTATAATTTTATTAATAAAGTGAAACTCGAATGCGGGCAAAAAGTGCTCGTCAACGGTGCAACCGGAGCTATCGGTTCGGCGGCAGTCCAACTCTTAAAATATTTTGATGTAAATGTAACCGCAGTGTGTGATACAAAAAATATTGAACGGGTAAAATCATTAGGAGCCGATAAAGTCATTGATTACACAAAAGAAGATTTTACCCGTGATGATCAAAAATATAACTTTGTCTTTGATACCGTCGGCAAAAGTTCATTTTTTAAATGCAAACACTTGCTGCTGCCGGGAGGTGTTTATATTTCATCAGACCTGGGTTATATGTCTCAAAACATTTTCCTGCCACTCATCACACCCATTATAAAACCGTTGATTGGAAACAAAAAAACCGCAGCGCCAATCCCTGTAAATATTCCAGGAAGTCTGCTTTTAATCAAAAAGCTCATTGCCGAAGGAAAATTCAAGGCAGTAATAGATAGAAAATATACATTGGAACAAATTGTCGAGGCCTATCGCTATGTTGAAAAAGGACAAAAAACAGGAAATGTCGTCATAACTGTGGAGCATAATAATAAACATGGCTAGCAATATCCATTATGAATATGATGCGGAGATCAATGGCTACATTGTTCGGATGCCCGCCTTTGTCCGCTTTGATTCACTGAATGAGTGGTTTGAGATGTTTAACAGGGAGTTATCGTCAATCCCATCAAATCAACCACTTGTATTGCTCATAGATACAAATGAACATAAATTTGAATCAATTCAATGCCTTAAAAGCCTAAGAGAGTTTTTCATAAATAATAAAGTTGTCAAAAAAAGTGGTGTTAAAGCGGCTTTTGTCGGGCCGGGGCAATATATGGAACCTCATATAAAGTCAGACCTGGAGGCATATTTTGATAGCTTTGATGAGGCTTACAGCTGGTTAAAGAAGTAAACGAAATTCGCGAATTTTAGGGAAATAAAAAAATGGAAATCTCAATTATTACAAATTTAAGTGATAATCAGATCAACCCGCTTACCAACCTTCCTTTCATAAAGCCCCGGAAAAAACTCACTGCGGCAATAAACGCTCACGCCACCCACCCCCTCAACAATGACAATCTCCTTCCTGCAAAAGAAAAAGCGCCAGATAAGCCCGCTAACCATCATAATAAAAGCCGCCCATATCCATGGAAAGCCCGGATTTTTGACAACTTTCAAGTCACCCCAGTATTTCACCTCTTCTATGCTGATTTTGAGACTGTCAAAATCTGCCGCCTCCCCTTCCCTGATGAGCCCTGAATAGACGGGAAGCCTTCCCCTGTAGACCCTGAGTCCAATAACAGGGTTATTCCTGTTCATGGAGCGGTTGGTAACGCTTTCATCCTTGATAAGGGCATCGGGGTAGTAGGCGACAGAGAAACGGTGGGGGTAACCGGAAACTTTAAAGACCTCTTCCACGCCGGGCATAAAAACATTGAGAAGCTCCATGCCGCTTGCCAGTTCCCTGCCTTTCTGGTCCGTCAATAAATAGCGAAAGGCGTAACCGATACCGGCAATACTTACCCTGGCGCCGTCCATCCTGACAGGAGAGCTTAGCCAGGCGCTTTCCTTTGTTCCATCGTTGAGGGTCATATCAGCCCTCAGATCGGTAAAAAGGAGTTCATTGCCCCAGAATTCGGGGTTTATGGAATTGAGATTAAAATTGATGTCCGGTAAAGCGGCATAAAGTGACCCTGTCGTCGATTGATAGGATTGCTCCGCTCCATCAAAGTTTGTCCCCTCGGCAACAAGGGCCTTTCCGTCAAAACGGAATAAAAGACTGATAAAAATCCCGGTAAGCAGGAAAAAATAACTCACATGAAAAAGAAGGTTGCCCAAAGGTGACCCTATTCCTTTAAAGGCATAAATAATTTTTTTCCTCTCCTCTTCATGGGTAGTTATGCTGTAAGACTTGGGGAGCCCGGCTTCGAGCTTGTCTCCCTTTGCAGGGTGATCACGAACAAACACCCATCGATGAAGATCGGACAGTGGCGGACTTTCCGGCCTGCGGAGCCTTCGAATAATAACAGGCAGCCACTTTATTTGACAAATAAGGAGGTTCATAAAAAAGAGCGCATAAAGAACGACCATGGGAAGCAGGGTCTGAAAGGAATCGAACCAGCTTTTCGGTACGAAAAGAGCAAATACATATGAAATCAGTGAATAGGTAATAGCCGTAATGAAGATAAACAGGGAGAGTCCCCGCGAACCGGCCCGGTCCCAGAGTCTTTTAGCGACCCCCTTTTGCCTTCCCTCGTTTATCACTTAAGCTGCTCCATAGCCTCGATATTCATAACATCGTAGCGGCTGATAAGCCAGCTATCCCCTGCATGGTCGAGAACGTAACTCATGGAAAAGACAGCCGGCGGAAGAGACCTTATGAGGGAATGGTCACCGGCGCTCAGATAGCTCACAGTCAAAACTTCTTTTGTAGAAACCCTCAGCTTATCCGGTCCAATGCGCACTACATTCCGGAGCCAGAAATCACCGAAACGGTATGCGGCAACCCTGCCGTCACCCCGGAGAAAAGCAATCTCCTCTTTCAATTCTGCCAACAAATCATCACTTAAAGGTAACCCGGCAAATAGTGATTCTTGAGGATTGAGATAGGCAAGGGGCAAAATGTTGTGATAGTTTTTCAGGATTTTTTCGATCTGAAAGGAATCAAAAGGTGTGAGGTCCTTGCCGGTTTTGTTCAGGAAAAGATGTTCAAATTCGTCGGCGAAGGCAAGGAGAAAAAACAGCAGCACCGAACCGGCAAACATGAGGAGTGTTTTTTTTAAGGCCGTCATATCAGCTGTGATAACCTTTTCTCTCTTTTCATGATTCTGTCGAAAAAGCGCTTAAGCTGCTTTTAGGACAATAGTGCAATGTTACCAAGGTTCTTCTTTTATGCAATAGAAAGAGCGCTTTTACTTATTTAATTACAAAGGATGATTGTGGTTTAAAATTCCCATCCCCTTTCCAAGATGATGAAAACCCCTTTTCATGCTCTCACGGACAAAGTCTTTTCCCTCTTTAACCGCCCGTATCATATGAGAACCACCGGTCAGACCGGCAGCAATGGCCGAAGAAAGGGCGCATCCCGTCCCCCTGAACTCCCCGCCTCTTATTCTTTCCCCCTGGAATATTTCATATCCTGCGCCATCATAGAGAATATCGATGGCCTTGCCCTTCAGGTGCCCTCCTTTGACCAGCACATTTTGGGGACCCAATCGGGCAATGATCCTTGCCGCCTCTTTCATGTCGTCAGGGCCTGTAATTTCCATTCTTGCCAAAAATGAGGCTTCTTCAATATTAGGCGTCACCAGATGAACACGGGGAAAGAGTTTTTCAACCAGGGAATCGATAGCATTATCATCAATAAGCATGGCGCCGCTGCTGGACCGGATGATGGGGTCGAGGACCACATTTTTTGCCTTTACCTCATTTATGAACTCACTCAAAAGGGTGATATTTTCCCGTGAAGAAAGCATGCCTATCTTAAGACTGCCTACGGGAATATCGTTGTAAATTGCCCGAAGCTGACTTTCCACGACCTGGCCGGGAAGGGCCATAACATGACTCACAGCGCAACTGTTTTGGGAGGTAATGGCTGTAATGACGGACATCCCGTAAACACGGTAAGCGGCAAAAACCTTCAGGTCCGCCTGTATGCCTGCGGCGCCGCATGGGTCGGAGCCCCCTATGGTGAGCGCTGTTTTAACCTGCATTGCAACGATCTATAATATTAATTATATCTGAAGTTGTTTTTTTTGCATCTTTTGCGTCTGCAATGGCTGAAATAATGGCTACGCCGTCGGCTCCTGCCTTCAATAGAGAAGGGATTTTTTTTTCATTGATTCCGCCAATGGCAATTAGCGGGATAGAAACCTTCTTTCTTACTGCCTCCAGGGCATGAAGTCCCTTTTCCCGGCGGGCATCTTTTTTGGTCTTCGTCGGGAAGAGGGGGCCAAAGCCGATGTAGTCAGCCCCGTCACGGCAGGCGTCAAGCGCCTCTTCCACATTATTTGTCGATATGCCGATCAGTTTTTCCTTCCCCAATAGCTTGCGTGCTTCCCCAAGAGGGAAATCATCCTGTCCGAGATGCACACCATGAGCCCCCGAAAGGAGGGCCACATCGACACGGTCATTGACGAGAAAAATCGCATGATAGTGATTGCATAAGGAGGCCATCTCTCTGGCGACAAGAACAAAATCCCGGGCAGGCAGAGCCTTGGCTCTAAGCTGCAGGAGCCTGCAACCGCCCTCCAGTATACGCCTGGCCAGATCCAGGGGATTAGCGGATGAATCGTCGACAATGGCATAAAGCCCACCTATGGCCGAAAGAGACAAGCTTATTTCCCGTTAGAACCCTTCCTGATATCAAGAAGGTCCATTTTTTTCTTGAGCGTATTCCTGTTAATGCCGAGGACTTTAGCCGCTTTGATCTGGTTCCAGCGGCACTTTTCAAGGACAAGCCTTATAAGCGGTCTTTCCATCTGGGAAAGGACCATGGAATAAAGACCTTCCGTATTGTTCTCATCAACAGCCGCAATAAGGGGGGTCAGCTTAATGCGCATAATCTCTTCAAGGGATATCTCGTCAATACCGCTGCCGGGATGATCTTTATCTTCTCTTAGCCTTGACGGAAACTCTTCGGGCATGATAGTTTCAGACCTGGAAAGGACGACGGCCCGCCTCATGGTGTTTTCAAGTTCCCTTACATTTCCCGGCCAGGAAAAAGCGTTTACTATCTTCATTGCCTCATTGGAAAGATATTTTCTTGGCATATTGAGTTCTTTTGAAAAGGTCTCAAGGAAGTATTCCACCAGAAGATGAATATCACCTCTCCTGTCTCTTAAAGGCGGCATTTTAATGTTGACGACATTGAGCCTGTAGTAGAGATCTTGACGAAACTTTCTTTCTTTGACGGCCCTGGCCAGGTCCTGGTTGGTGGCAGCGGTGACTCTCACATCGATTTTTATGGGGGCTGTTCCTCCCACACTGTCCACCTCCTTCTCCTGAAGCGCCCTTAAAAGCTTCATTTGAAGGTCCATACTCATATCGGCGATTTCGTCAAGAAAGAGCGTCCCTCCCCGGGCAAGCTCGAATTTCCCCGGCTTTCTCCCTGTGGCACCGCTGAAAGCCCCTTTTTCATGACCGAAAAGCTCGCTTTCAAGCAACTCTCCCGGTATGGCGGCGGAATTAACGGCCACAAAGGGCTTGTTTTTCCGCTCACCGCTGTTGTGGATTGCCCGGGCAATCACTTCTTTGCCTGTTCCGCTCTCACCTTCAATGAGTACCGTCACATCGCTTCCGGAAACCTTGCCGATGGTCTTATAAACCTTTTGCATGGCGGCGCTCTTACCGATAATATTTATCCCGACTTCATAGCTTTCCGCCGCCATACCGGGCCTTGCAGTCTCCAGGGAAATGTTCCTCGATTCAAAGGCCTTGCCTGCAATGTCTTTCACTTCTTCAATATCGAAGGGCTTTGTAATATAATCATAGGCGCCGAGCTTCATGGCCTCGACAGCATTTTTCATTGTATTCTGGGCCGTCATGATGACAAAGCAGGTATCGACCTTATTCTCCTTTGCCATCCGGAGGAGTTCGAGACCATTAATGTCGGGCATGATGATATCGACAAAGGCAAGGCCATAATCACCGTTTTTCAGCAAGGCAAAGCCCTCCTTTCCTCCCGACGCAATGGAAACCTTGTAACCGTTCTTTTCGAAGGTCTTGCGAAGGACCCACCTCATGCTGTCATCATCATCGATGATCAATACCTTGTCCGACATAAATTACCTTAATGGAAGGAGCACTGAAAAAATACTCCCTTTTCCTTCCTCACTTTTCACTTTTATACTGCCCCTGTGTTCCTTTATTATCCTGTGAGAGACAGAAAGACCCAGCCCGGCTCCGCTCCTTTTTCTGGTAAAGAAGGGGGTAAAAAGCTGCTTCACATCTTCAGGGGACATCCCTTTCCCTGAGTCCTCCACATCAATAGAGATCATTTTAGAAACATTTCCCTCTCTCTCGTGGATCATAAAATCACTGACCACCCTTGTCGATATTTTCAGCTTCCCGGCGCCATCCATTGCCTCACAGCCATTTTTTATAATATTAATAAAGACTTGGGAAAGCCTTTCACTGTCACCGGGAATGGGGGGGATACTGGGGTCGTATTCAGCCGTAAAATACACCTTTTTTCCTTCTTCACTCCTCGATATGAGGGCTATTACGGCGTCGAGAATCTCGTAAATATTAATCTTCCCGAGATTGAGCTTCTTCGGATTGGAAAAGTCGAGCAGGTCTTCAAGGAGGCTGCTTACCCGTTCCGATTCCTTAATAATAACTTCTGTATAACTTTTCAGCTCTTCATGAGCGTCAATTTCCATCTGTAAAAGCTGGGCCGATCCCTTTATCCCCCCGAGGGGGTTTTTTATTTCATGGGCAAGACCGGCAGCAAGAATCCCTACAGAGGCAAGACTGTCGGAGCGCCTTACATCCTCCTCAAGTGATTTAATGCGGCTTATATCCCGCACCAGGAGGGTTATCCCTTTTGTCTCGCCGTTCCTGTTGAGTACAGGTGAGGTTGTCAGCGAAACGGGAAGAACGCTGCCGTTTCGTTTGACAAAAAGGGTATCATAATCGGAAAAGACCTGCCCCGTGGCAAGTGTCTTTTCCAGCTGTTCAACAACATGAAGATTATGGGCAAAGACCTCCTTCATTCCAGAGGAAAGGGCTTTTTTCTTTGATATGCCTGTTATTTTTTCTGCAAGCGGGTTAAAAAGGGTAATTACGCCCAACCTGTCAAAAACAACGATCCCTTCTTCAATGCTGTCTATAATGTCTTCATAGAGGCTATCTTCTTCCATCATAAGTTCAGGAAGCCATGGCCATGCCCGGCCCTTCTTCACTATAGTCGGCATCGGTACAGGAAGAGCCCTCGCAAGAAAAGAATTTTTCTATGAGATCCTTAACTTCTTCGAGAGAAAGAGACTGGTTGATAATGCGCCTGAAACCGGCAGCGCCTTTAATGCCCCTGCTATACCAGGCAAGATGCTTTCTGAACAACCTGAGTCCCCTCACTGTTCCATACTTTTCAATAACAAGGCTTAAATGGAGAAGCACCTTTGCCTTTTTTTCGTGAAAAGAAGGTTTATCATAGTGCCAGTTTTTGAGATAAAGGGCAGACTCTCTGAATATCCAGGGGTTTCCCATAGCGCCACGGCCTATCATTACGCCGTCGCAGCGGGTTTCATCAACCATCCTGCGGACATCTTCAGGCGACCTGATATCGCCGTTGCCAATGACGGGGATGGAGGCCTTCTCTTTTAGCAGGCCGATGAGGGACCAGTCGGCCTTCCCTCCAAAGGCCTGGGCCTTCGTTCTCGGGTGGAGTGCAATGGCATCAACGCCTGCCGACTCGGCCACATTGAGTACTTCCCTGACGACAATGGAGGAATTATCCCAGCCCGATCTTATCTTTATCGTCAGGGGGAGAGTAATCCTCTTTTTTACGGAACCGACAATGGCTTCAATTTTTTTTAGGTCTTTAAGAAGCGCCGAACCGGCGCCGGGGCCGACCACCTTTTTAACGGGACAGCCCATGTTGATGTCGATAATATCTGCACCCGATTCTTCCACAATGGCCGCCGCTTCCGCCATACTATCGGGCTCTGCGCCAAAGAGCTGTACCGACAAGGGTTTTTCATCATCACCGATAGAAAGAAGCGCCCTCGTTTTGGCGCCTCCCATAATGAGGCCCCTGGCGCTCACCATTTCGCTGACGACAAGCCCGCATCCCTCAGCTGTCGCCATGAGCCTGAAAGGAAGGTCCGTCACGCCGGCCATGGGTGCCAGGATAAGATTATTCTTTAGTTTTACATTTCCTATCTTCATAAATCTGCCTAACTTTTAGGCATTTTATCACAAAAGCATCTTATTGCAAGGGTTAATCGGCTCTGCCCGTGATAAGATAATAGTTTAACTGCCGGCTGACAGCTTATTTTTCAAAAACAGCTGCCCTTTCCAGGTTATAGGGAAGGAATATGCTTATTCGATGGGATAGCGCCGGAGCAGAGGTAAATGCAGTCAGCCCGCTATATACAAGCCGGAAATCAAAGGTTCTTTGATAGGTAAAGCGCGTAATTACCTGCTGTTGTAGTCGTCCTGGAGGGGAGCTTTAATATTGCGTGGCTAAGACCCCTTTTTTTCATTGCAACGTCCTTTATTGTATCAGGGTTTACTCCAATCTCTTTCAGGAAAAAGGCATACTCTTCCTTTGCCCTCACCTTTGCCTCGTGGAGCTTCATCTGGATCCTGCTTTTCACGTTAACTTCCCCGTCTCCAGAGGTTTCAATGGGGATAAATAACCCTTCTTTATAATCATTCATCACCCATTG
>JAOUBX010000043.1 GCA_029860075.1 Deltaproteobacteria bacterium
ACACTTAAAATGGAACCTGATTATGAAGCATGGTATCACAAAACCCCTCGTAAATGAATGCCAATCAACAAAACTTTCTTCTGAGATTTAAAAGCTTTATGAACAGTAAATGTGGGCACAATAGTCAATAAAGGCGGAAAAGGGAACGGTGCTTATATGGTGGGCTTTACAGAGATCTTTTATAAATTTAAAGGGACGAGGGGGTTTTTGGGGGAGTATTTCAAAATATTGGGTTTACCCTGTCTCTCCACCCCCAGCACCTCAAAACGCCTCTCCAGTCTATTCCCCTGCTCATCCACCAGCGTGATGGAATGACTGCCGATTTGGGGGGAGAGGGCAATCTGGTGGAAGTTTTTTGTCTCTCCAATGTAGTTGCCGTCCAGATGCCAGTAGATTATGCTCTTCTCTTTCCTGTGAACAGCCTCGAAGATGGTCTTGCTCTGTTTTTCATCAAGGTCGACCGGTATGTATATTCTGGTACGCGGCGCCGGGTAAAGAAGATCCATGACCCTCTGTCTTATCATTCCCGCTTCTTTCAGGCAGTCCTCCCTGAAGGGCGGCAGGGGCTTGTAAGCGGCATTTAGACGGCGGTAATACCACTCCATGCCAGGGGGCAGTATGAACCAGGGCTTGTGGAGCATGCTCTGCACCGGTTCGCATTTACTGTGGACCTGCCGGGAACCCCTTCGATCCAGGTGAATGAGGCGGTGGTAATTGCAGGTCTCATCGAAATGGCTGCTTTCGGGAATCAACTGGCTTTCAATATCACAGAGATCAGTAGCAAGCTTACCGCTCAGCTTACAAACCTCTACCCGGCGCAAGCCCGAATCCGGCGTCTGGAACCAGTCAGTTTTTTCCAGGAAGTTGAAAATGTAGAAGAGAATTGGAGCGGCGGCGGCAATGCCCGTAAGCCCTTGTACTCCCTCACCATCTGCGTTTCCCGTCCAGACCCCCACCGTATATTTGGGCGTTACTCCCACCGCCCAGCCATCGCGCAGGCCGTAGCTCGTGCCTGTCTTCCAGGCAATTTTTTGAGAGCTTTTAAAATTTAGCCAATAGCCCTCCATTCCGGGCCGGCTCACTTGTAAAAGGGCTTCCATCAGAATCCATGCAACGGCAGGGCTAATGTTCGAATCTTTCCCTATTTGGGGAGTTTCTCCCTTTATGAGAATGGGACGTCTGATTTTTTGATGCCTTTCCCATGAATACCCTGATGAAGAAGCCAGTGAAGCAAGGTTGGCATACATTGATGAAATATCCCATAACTTCCCTTCTGCCCCTCCCAATATGAGGCTGAGGCCATATTCATGAGGGGGACGGTGAAGGGTCGTCATGCCGAAATCTTTCAGAATATCGTAAAAACGGCCAACACCGAAGCGCTGAAGCATTCTTACGGCCGGAACATTGAGAGACCTTGCCAGCGCCTCTTTAGCGGGGACCGCCCCTCTGTACTTTCTGTCATAGTTTTCGGGCATATAGCTGCCGTACTGAGTCGGAATATCGGGGACGAGGGTATGGGGCAGTATTTCCCCCTTTTCCAGCATAGAGGCAAAAAGGAAAGGCTTTAGTATACTGCCCGTACTCCTCGGACGTCTGATGACGTCCACCTCCTGTCCGAAGTCACCTTCCAGGGTCATATCCCTGTTACCGGCATAGGCGAGAACCTGGAAAGTTTTATTATCTATAATCAGGGCTGCTCCATTATGGATGCCTTGACGGGAAAGCTTTTCTCCATGGTCCTTTAGTACCCTGGTCATCTTTTTCTGGTAGTTCAAATTGATAGTACTTTCGAAGAAGACCTTTTTATCAGCCTCTTTGCCTTTCCCCGCTTCCACAAGCAGTGTTTCAAGCAAATGAGGGGCATGGCGCGGGAGTGGTCGGGGCTTTAGCGGGAGCGGTTCATTGAGCGCCAGCTTGTAGTCGAGCGCTGAAAGAAAATGATTATGGCGAAGTTTTTTTAAGAGTTTGTCCCGTTTATCTTTCAACGCTTTACGATTGCGGCCGGGATGAATAAGGCCGGGACTGTTTGGGAGAACGGCAAGGAGTGCGCTTTCGGCCCATGTAAGGGCTTTAGCGTTTCGACCGAAATAACGCCAGGAAGCAGTCTCCAGCCCTACGATATTTCCACCGAAGGGGGCATTTCCGGCAAAAAGCGCCAGTATTTCATTCTTGGAATAGCCAAGTTCAAGGCGCAACGCAAGAATGATCTCTTTTAACTTTTCAATGTAGGTGCGGTTCCGGTTTTTACGGGAAAGGCGGATTACCTGCATGGTAAGCGTGCTTCCCCCGCTGACGATTCTTCCCTCTTTCAGGTTGAGGTAGAATGCTCTCGCCAGCGCAAAGGGATCAATGCCGGGATGACTGGAAAAACGCTTGTCTTCAAAAAGGATAAGGGCCTGCGAAAATTTTTCAGGCACCTGCCGGGAAAGGGGAAACCTCCACTGCTCATCTGAAGAAATCTTTGCTCCCAGCAGCCTCCCTTCCCTGCTTTTCAGAACCACCGACAGAGGGTCATTGAAAAGAGGGTCGGGAAGACATCTCCAGAATGCAACGATCAGACAGAGCAGGAAGAGTAAGAGAAAAAACCGTCCCTTATTCTTCCTGAACATCCGTTTCTTCAATAACGCCGGGCTCTTCCCGATTTCCATGTGATAACAGTTCTTCAAAGGAATCAACTATCTCAATCCATTGGCCTGTAACACGGGCATGTTTTGCGGCGTCATACATGGCTTCCACGGAAATCCCCGGCAGGTAGAATTTGCCCTTGTAGGATGCATTTATGAGAACCCTGAAGGTCTTGCTCCTGTTGCGCTTCAGATTGAAGTAGGTATAAACCCTGTCATCCCTGATATCCTGATAATCGATTTCACTTTTTTTGCCCATGTCTCCCGCATCCATTCTCGGATTATGAATCTCCCATCCTGAAGGTACGATCTGTGTAAGAGCCAGGTTCTCGTAATCGGCATTTCCCCTGTTGCTTATCTCTATGTCTGCCATGAAATCTACTCCCTGTTTTATTTCAGAGATATTGATGCCCTGGCGTTCCATATCCATATAGTTAACCTCCATATTCAATCCTTTAGAGGAAGGCAGTTCATGACCACTTTTCGGGATACCTGTCGAGATGATAGCGGCATAGAGTGTCGTTTTGGCAGGATTCTTCAAGCGGATAGTGCTCCCTTTCAGAGGAAAGTCCCTTAATTCCTCTTTATAGATTGGTGTGGTGGAGGCAACCCTCTTTTCCTTGCCCTTTCCAATTGTTATAAGATAGTCGAAGCTCGTTGCCGTTTTATCTGTACCGACAAATTTTGCCAGCGCCAGCAGCGAATATGCCGTAGTCTGTGTTCCATACCATTTTTCAGAAGAGAGGGCATGGGAAATTTCCTTTACAAGAGGGAGGGCATCACTCTTTTTGTCCATTAGCACCAGGTTTTGCAGAATCATCGCCCTGTCTCTCAAGCCGGAACCAAAAGTGTTTCCGTACTCGATATAATCGTCAACCTCCATCTTGTCGCCTCTGATCAACTCTTCTGCGGCATCGCTCTGACCGGCCAGATTATAGGCGGCCGCCAGCATCCACCTGGCAGGTGAATTGAGGCTGTTTGATTCTCTTAAGCGGTTCATTGCACCTATTTGGGCATTGTTTGCCAACGACAGGGTGAAAAGCCTGTATGCCTGATCCAGTTCTGATTTGGAGTGGCCTGCCGTCCATGAGTGGGCTGCAGATTTCTGAAAGCTTATCCACTGCGACATCATGTCGGAAGGAATATGGTATCCCAGTTTTGAAGCCTCAACGAGGAAGTGACCTGCATAGTTGGTTCCCCACATGCTTGCCTTACCATTGCCCGGCCAGTAGCCGAAACCGCCGTCGCCCCTTTGGAAAGTGCTGAGCCTCTCGATTCCCAGATCAATGTTGCCTTGCACCGCATTTTTCTGTTCCTCTTTAAGAGAGACCAGCGCCGGAAGGTAAAGCTGCGGGAACACGGAGGAAGTCGTCTGCTCTATGCAACCGTGAGGGTATCGAATGAGGTAGCCAAGCCTTCTTTCGAGGTTGAGAGGAGGAACCGCCGATATTTCCAGGGTGGTTTTGTTTGTATTTTTCATCCCATGGGGGATAATATTCACGTCCCAGCTTTTTCCCGGTTCCAGGACGACCCGTTTAAAACGTGTTGTTTTCGGGTTTGCGCTTCGCACGGGGATATGTATTTCCTGTTTCGAACGGTATGAACCGCTTTCGGCCCTGAATTTGAGTGTAGCCATTCCAGGTTCGGGCCTCACCTTTACCCGGAAGAAAGCGATTTCATCCCCCGGTTTAGTAAACCTGACAATCTTTTCCTTTCTGTCTTTTACCTCAAAATAACTGTCGGCCTCAAAGGTGAGCTTAACTTCAGTAATGGAAGGTTCCATAGAAAAGACAGCCACGGGAATGTCCAGTTCCTCATCGGGGCCGAGCACCCTCGGAAGCGTAGCCATTACCATGAGAGGTTTTTTGACAGGTATTGTTTTTTCAGTAGAGCCGTATGCGCCGTTGTCCCCTGCAACAACCATGACACGCACGGCGCCTATATACGGCGGGAGTTTGACGTGATGATGTTTTTCCTCTCCCGCCTCAAGCCGGAAGGGGCCTAAAAACTTTACAACCGGCGGGAAGCGTTTCTTTTTGGCCCTTTCTTTAGGTTCTTCCTGTTCATCACCACCCAATGCAAGGAGGCGCTCCAGCTCGGCGCCATAGGCCCCTACCACTTCATCAAAAAGGTCCCAGCTTTTAATGGAGAGAGACTCCTTCTTGTAAAAGGCCTTTCTAAGTTCAGGCGTCCGGTAGCGTGTCAGTCCCAGCAGCCCTTCATCAACGATAGCCAGGGTATAGGTCATTGGCCTCCCCTTCTGCTCCTTAACACTGAGAGAAGCGCCGGCTTCCGGTTCGAGAGTATGGGGCGCCTCAAGGAGAGGTTCGATGGCCGTCGCAGGATCATCGACTTCCAGTGATATAACACCGTAAAGCCTGATAGGCCTGTCATTCTTCTTATCCTTGTGCGGCTGAATAAGACTGACATGAACATAGACGTTGGGACTCATTTCCGCCGTCAGTGGAACTTCGACCCTGTTTTCACCCTCTTTAACATTGATCCATCTTTTTTCGATAATACCGGCGCCTTTCTCCAGACTGAGAAGCGCCATTCCCTGCGTAGCCGCCGGAAGGTTAATTACAGCCGTCTCACCGACAGTGTATTTTTTCTTGTCCGCCGCAAAACTCAGCATACTTGCGCCGACGCCTTTTTCTTCCCGGGCCCGCCCGGCCCAGCCCGGCCAATCAATATAGAAAATTTTGCCCGTACAGTGATTTCCATCCAGATCGCAGGCTCTTATAAGATAGCGTCCCCATTGCGGGTATTTGATCTCGAACTCCCACTTGCCCAAACCATCCTTTGTGGAAATAACGTCCTTCGCTATAAATCGGTTATATGAAGAACTTGCATAGTTGGCCAGAGAATCTCCCGATTTGTCCCACCACCATTTCCAGTTGATCTTGTAAAGGTTTACTTCCACTCTTTCCAGCGATAGGGGGTTGCCCGAATTATCCAGCGTGGCAACCTCAACCTCATGTTTGACATCCGTAAGAAGCATCCCCCTCGCTTCGTCTCCCTTAGGCGTTTTTATACCAACATAGTTCGGATAGAGATGAAGGGGGAAGGTGACGCGGTCAGCGCTAAAGGCGCCGCTCTCTTCAAATACCCGGGTTGTGAAGTGGGCCGACAGCATACCGGGAGCATGACCGGTAAGCTCCAGGTCCTTTTGGAAGGCCACCGTACCTTCCTCATCGAGGGTTCCCTCATAAAGTACCTGCCGCTCACTCGAAAATGAACGCGCGGGATCGCGGAAGACATAATCGGCATAACGGTCGAACCTGACGGACCTTTCGGAAAAGTTTACCGCCACATCGGTCTTCAGCTTTGACGCCTTAGCGCCATGAAGCCACTGTGAAGTAATCCTGCCGTTCAGCACTTCCGATTTATTCAAAATCTCCTTGCCGAAATCGAGATTAACCTTGAGCCGGTTGGGAATAACCATCTCTATTTTAATTGTTTTATCGAAAATCAGCCCCCCCACCTTTGCCCTGGCCTTCCAGTTTCCCGTAGGCGCATCTTCCTCCGTTTCAAGGTGGAAAGCATAAAACTTTCCAACCGGTTTATTTTGTGTCAGCGTTTTTCTAAGCTGACCCTTGGGATTATAAAACTCCAGCGTTACGGGATGTTTTTCAGGCAGATTTTTTTGCTTGTCTTCAAGCACAAAGGTCAGGTAGATGGAATCACCGGGCCTCCAGACGCCTCTCTCACCGTAGATATAGCCTTTGATGCCCCGGTTTACCTTTTCACCACCCACATCAAAATGGCTGACAGGAAGGACGGAACCGTTATTAAGCTTCATGTAACCTTTTTGCTTGCCCAATTGGGCCACCATATAAAAAGGCGTTTTGCTCGATTCTATCTGAGCGAAACCTTCACTGTCACTTTCGGCCTCGGCGATAATATCGTTCTGGAAGTTAAAAACCTTGAGATTTACAGCAGGAAGCGGCTCAGCCGTACGGATATCGGTTGTTACCATATGGAGCTTACCGTCTTCACCCCTCTTGGCTATAAGGCCGATGTTGGATGCGAGAAAGTTGCGAGAGCTTTCCACGCCGGCATTGTACCTCTTTTTGTAATAAGCATCATGACAGGGATCTTTTCTATGAGACCATTCATCCCTTCTCTGGTTATTGTAGTAATTCTCGGCATACTCCCAGTTGCTTCTCTCGACCCTGTGAAGGTCATCGTAGTTCCTGTAAGGCGCTTCCTTGACAGGGGGGACGGTGTCTTCATCTTCAGAACAGGAATAGGCGGAATTACTCCTGTTAAAAGACAAGCTCAATCTGAAAAGGGAATCGGGATGCCTGTCAAAGAGTTCCGTTACGTCAAGATTATACCGGGTCCACGTCCCTATATCATCGGCTGAGGAATTGAGGTTGATGGTCTTCCTCCAGATGTAACGTCCCACCCTGTTGAGTTCCTTCTTTTCACCCAGCTTATTGACCTGGAAGAACCGGCCTATGTTATTGCCCGGAACCTTAAAGGCCGTAACCTGGACAGAGTTCAGGCTAACCGCTTCAATGGGTATAGTCAGTCTCTCATTTTCAGGGAGAATAATTCCCTTTCCTGCAAAGCGGGCTCCCGGCTTTGCGTTAGAAAAGTTGACCGTATGTCTCGTCGAGGCCTTGATGCTTTGCCCCGTCCTGCTTCTGATTCCAGGCTCTACGGTAAAGCTGACAGCGCCCGTTAGCCTCTTCGACGGATATATGCGAATCGAATTTCCCTGGATCTTGTGCCTGTATTTCTCGTCAGGCATGCGGATCAGTCCCTTCATGTTCTGTTTTGTGTCGATGGGATCGGAAAAATTGATCATTATATACTGCTGGTCGTCATCGATAGAACGCACGGAGGTAACAATAAATTCTCTCAGTTTGGGAACACGAATTTCACGTTCTCCCTTCCTGGATACATCGATTGGTTTGCCATCCCAATTGAGGGTAAGCTTCGACTCTTCATTGGAGCGGATTATATTCTCTACAACAAACCGGTGATCACGGCGGTCACTGCTATGAGTCCATGTAATCTGCATGGCTTTATTTGCCTGATGGGCACTCAGAATCTTTTCGACTGCCCGATTTTCTTCAGCATCCGCCGTCTGCAGCGTCCCCGACAGGGTCTGGATAGTGGCATCTGATTCGCGGGGCGAAGTGAGGCCGCCCATATTAATTTCAAAGGACTGTGCCATGACCTCGAAGTCAAAGGAAAACTCATGGAGAGCTTCAGGCAATTGAATCAATTTTCCGGGCGAGATAGATGCCCGGTATTTTTCTCCTGAAGGTAAAACAGAATGAGGAGTGAAAACGAGACTGTTGCCGCCCTCCCAGCGGACTTTGCCTTCTATTTTCGGCTTGAATTTGAAAATATTATCAACTTCCGCACCTGAACTGCCGGGCGTTAAAACATTCTCGGAGAAATGAACGGAAATTTCAGAAGTTCTGGATATTGTACCTGCAGTGTGAGCAATGATGTAATCTTCCCAGCGATTATCGGGCTTTTTTGAATGCTCTTCAGATTTGCCGCAGGAACATAAAAGGAGGAAAATAAGTAATAGAGATAAACGACGAATGAATTTTTTAACACACATTGAGAGCCTCCTGTCAAAGATAAATGAAGTTAAAACAATTTACATTCCAAAAAAAGTAAAAAACCTGCTCTTTAACTCAGTCAAGTTGTTTTAAAAAGATTGTCCCACCGGACGGGATTATCGATTTATTAAAAGAGCATTTCTATTATATTACAGGCAACCTTGTCTTTTTCCTTTTTCTTGTCCTCCACAGCCTATCTATTGTGTTAAAGTGGTCAGTTTTTTAGATTTACTCTTTCCAGGCGGGAAAAAAAAAACCTGCAAATCAGATAAAACTAACAACATGATAACTTAAATTTCGCATTAGCTCTATATAAATAAATCAGCAATAAACATTAGGCAACATATCATTTACTTAATGACCTTGTCACGACAGATATTGCGAAATGTGCGACATATTTTGCTTTATGGTATTTTTTGAGTGAAAGGAATAAAAAATAAGGAAATGAAACTTGCTATCTAGCGAATGAAGTACCTTTACCATGGTTCGATTCAGGACTTCATCAGGCGAGCATTCAGATACTCAGGGAATGGAGAGAAAGGCAAGCATAATATTGCAGAAGATGAGTTGGGTATTCAAATGTTTTTTTGAGGTACACGCAACGATATCCGATTTACAGATCACCATAGAAAGCAGAAGCGCGCTACAGAAAAGAACCTTACTTCTCTTCCGCTATCTTTCTAAGCTCATCGATCTCCTTTTTAAGATCACCCTGCCTCTTTCCAATTGAAAAAACAAAAGCAAAAATGATTAACCAGAGAACCGTATAACCGGCGAACATATATTTCAGGCTTTCCATATCAATACTCCTTTAAAATCTTTTTCCTGAGTTCTTTTACTTCATCCCTTAACTCTTCCAGTCTTATTCTTCTAAAAAGAATAAAGAAATAGAAAAGCGTTACCGCCAGCAAGGCTACCCTGAGAGACATAAGCATATCAGGGTGCAGGGCTATATTTCCTTTTTTGATGACATTAGGGTGTATGGTTCTGCTCCACCAGTCGACGGAACGGTAAACAATCGGCACATCAAGAAAGCCGATAATACCTAAAACAGCCGAGAATTTAGCTCGTTTTGTCTCTTCATCGATAGCGCCTCGCAACATGAGGTAGGCCGAATAGATAAAAAGCAGGATCAGCGTCGTAACAAGCCTTGGATCCCATGTCCAGTAGGCGCCCCAGACGGGTCTTGCCCATATTGGACCCGTAGTAAGAATAATGCAGCAAAATGCAATTCCCAGTTCAACAGAAGAAGCAGCCACAATGTCCCAGAATCGTTTTCTTGTTTTAAGGTAGACAATGCTTGCCGCAAAGGTGACAAAAAAGGCGATGAAAGATACCCATGCGAAGGAAACGTGAAAGTAGAAAATCCTTTGCACATGCCCCATGGTCAACTCTGTGGGAGCAAAAAGAAAAGCCATGTAAAATGCAAGGACAAAGAGGACCATCGATGCAGCCCCCATAATATTTGTAATTAACTTTCTCAAACCTTGTGCCTCCCTCTATTCTTCTAATAAATAATCAAATGCAACAAAAGAAACCATTAAAAAAATAACATCAAAAAGACCGAGGATCTTGAGCCACATACTATAGTCTACCATCATCCGTCCGTCAAGTATCATTCCTGTCGCTTTGACGGCAGCAATGATTACAGGCACCTCAATGGGAAAAAGCAGGAGCGGCAGAATCATTTCCCCCCTTTTTACACCGACTGAAATGGCAGCAAAAAGCGTCCCTACGGATATAAATCCAAAAATAGCCATAACAATGACCAGCAAAAGCTGCGGAAGGCTATCTATAAAATTAAGATTAAAAAAGATAGCAAAAAAAGGAAGTGTCATCACCGAAATGATAAGCGAAAATATAAAATTACTGAGCGTCTTCCCGAAATAGATTCCACTCCTGTCAAGGGGAGCCAGCATAAGCCCCTGGAGACAGTCCTGGTCTTTTTCAGAAGAAAAGGTCTTGTTAAGACCCAGTGTAGCCGAAAAAACCAGAGCCACCCATAAAATACCGGGAGCCACTTCGCTAATATAGTCTGCTCCCGGATCAAAGGCAAAATTAAAGATGACCATGACAAGAATGGAAAAAACCATCATGGAATAAAGTTTCTCTTTCGATCTCACCTCCACTTTCAGATCCTTGAGCGCAATGTGGAGGATGCTTTTAACATAGGCACTCATTCTACAGTCCCCACTTTTTCGAAATAGACTTTTTCAAAACTCTCGACACTGTGATTTTTCGTGAGATTTTCGTAAACGATCCTGCCTGCCAGTTGAATAACAATTCTGTCGCTGATTTCGAGGCCATGAAGGATATTATGAGTCGTCATGATGATGGTTCTTGTCTCGGTATGAAGTTTTTTGAGAAGATTTCTCAACATAAGCGCCGCATGCTGATCAAGCCCTGAATAAGGCTCATCGAGATAAATAATATTAGGTTCATGGATGATGGCCCTGGCAATGGACAGACGCTGTTCCATACCCCGCGAAAAGGTTCTTACAAGGTGATGCTCACGCCCTCCCAAACCGACTTCCTTAATTAACTCACTGCTTCTTTCTTCAGGGTTTGGCAGATCGTAAATTCTTGCATAAAAGAGAAGATTTTCCAGCGCAGTCAGGTCACCATAGAGAAATGTCTTATGAGATATTACCCCGATTTTCCTGCGTATATCCTGATGGGCCTCATTAATTTCGAGTCCGTCGATAAGTACTTTACCTGAAGTAGGCCTAATGATTGTAGAAAGAATTTTAAGAAGGGTGGTTTTGCCTGCCCCATTAGGCCCGAAGAGTGTAAGAAACTCTCCTTTATTAACCTTAAGATCGACACCTCTAAGCGCATCGACAGAGCCGTATGATTTTCTCAGACCGGAGACTTCTATCATCTCAGATTATGACCTGTCTCCCTTCAGGTCTTTATTCGCCTCTTCGCCTGATTCCAGGGATTCAATTGCCCTTACCGTCTGGATTGCCTTTTCCTTATAGTAGTCCCTGAGTTCGTGATAATCCTTTTCTGTCAGCTTACCTTCGGCATGTTCGAAATCAACGTCTTTTATGGCCTGCAAATAGAGCTCTTTTTCTGATTTCTTGGTCTCAATTTTTTTATTGGTTTTGGCTGCGACCCACTCTTTTTTTTGCGATATAAAGGGAGATGCCGCGAATACCGCTGACATAAGGCATAGTGCTATAACAATAACCGTTTCCATTTAATCTCCTGTCCCCATAATAACCGGACTATTTTTCAGCACCCCCATAAGGGGTGTCAGTACTTTTAACGGGGTACTAATCCATCTCTTCCAATTCTTTTTCTATCTTCTTGTCAATATCGGTTCCAAAATCTTCCGCCCTTTTTTCAAGGATCGTCTCTTCATCCTTAATTCCCTTGGAAGTCCATTGTCTAATAACAACCATAATAAGCCCTGCCGCAACAATGAGGGCAAGAAAAGGCATAATGTAACCAAGAAGGTTAAAACCTTTTTTACTCGGTGTAGCAAGAACCTCTTCTCCATATTTCTTAACGAAGAGTTCCATTATTTCCCTTTTATTTTTTCCTTCCTCTATATAGTTAACCATCTTTTCTCTAGCCGGAATAGCAAAACCACAATTTTCATGAGGACAGTTTTTAACCGTCTGTCCGCAGCCACAAAGACAGATGAGCGCCTCTTCTATTTCCGACTGGAGCGGTGTAATACCCGAATGCGCGTTGCCTGTGAGAATAAAGAGAAGCAGAATCGTTGAAAAAGCATTTGAGGCTCTTTTTCTCATGCCGTGCTCCTTTTCTTTTTTCCATCAGGCAGAAGAACGTAAAAACCGCCAATAACGGCAATAACCGCCCCTATCCACATCCAGTTAATAAGGGGATTGATTAGGGCCTTTACAGTGATTGTACCATCTCTCTCAAAAGAAGCGAGTATAACAAAGAGATCCTCCTTCAGTGTTCTGCTGAGGGCAACTTCACTCGTCGGTTCATCAGGAAACTTATAATAGAAACGCTTCTCCGGCGTAATCTCATCGACTTTTTTACCATCCTTAAATACGGACAGAAAAGCGACAATGGCTTCATAATTTGGCTTTTCCCTCCCTTTGATCTTTTCATACTTAAGTGTATAGTTGCCGACCGACATGGATTCGCCTAATTTCATACTTTTTGCATTTTCTGTTACAAAAGCTGATGACCCCGTTGCGCCGATAAAAACAAGAACAATACCAATATGAATAAAGTATCCTCCATAGCGCCGCTTGTTTTTCCAGAATAACATGGCAAGTGCTTTAACGGGGCCTTCACCTTTTAACCTGCCTCTTGCCCTGATGCCTCTGTAGTATTCCATAAATATTGTCACCAAAACAAAAGATGAGAATGAGAAGCACAAGATGGCATAGATATGACGCATACCAAGGGCTGCCAATAAAACAAGGGCTGCCACCATAAAAATAGCGGGCAAAATAAAATTCCTTTTCAGATTTTCAGCTGATGCCTTTCTCCAACCAATGAGAGGACAGATACCGGTTATTATAAGAAGAATAAGAAATAAGGGCGTATTTACCTGTTCAAAAAATGGAGGACCCACTGTAATCTTATTGCCTGTTATCACCTCTGAAATAAGTGGAAACAGTGTTCCCCATAATGTTGCAAATGCGAGAGCAAGCAAGATCAGATTGTTCAGCAGGAAGGTCGATTCCCTTGATAGAAAGGATTCGAGTTGGTTATTATCGCTTTTCAGATCATCGTAGCGGTAGATAATAAGCCCAAAAGCAATGGCCGACATAATTGCCATGAAAACGATAAAGAATGGCCCCATCTCGGAAACGCCGAAGTCATGAACCGACTGAAGCACACCGCTTCTCACAAGAAATGTACCGAATATGGTGAGCGCAAAGGTGATGACGATAAGAAACATGTTCCAGATTTTAAGCATGTTCCTTCTTTCCTGTATCATGACCGAATGAAGATAGGCCGTTGCAGTAAGCCAGGGGATAAAAGAGGCATTTTCAACAGGGTCCCATGCCCAGAAACCACCCCATCCGAGTTCGTCATAGGCCCATTCAGCACCCATAATATTTCCGATGCCAAGTAAAACCCAGGCAAAAAGGGTCCATTTCCTCGTTTTTAGAATCCAGGTAGAATCGAGTTCTCTTGTAATAAGGGCTGCAACAGCAAAGGCGAAGGGTATGGTAAATGCCACATATCCCCAGAGCAAAGCCGGAGGATGAAACATCATACCAAAGGTCTGAAGCATGGGGTTTAGCCCTCGCCCGTCTCTCGGTAGCTGCCCACCGGGGTATAAATCAAAGGGATTGGTAATAAAGGATGTAAGAATAAGGAAGAAGATCATAACGACCATGATAACCACATAGGTATATGGAATAAATTTATGATCATCATCCTTCCTGTTCTGGAAAGACATGAGGGCCGCAAATATGGAGAGGCCAAATATCCAGAAAAGTAGCGACCCGTCATTTCCACCCCAGAAAGCCGCTATTTTGTAATGAATATTGAGGTCTCTCTCTGAATAGCCTGCTACATACTTAACAGCAAAGTTATTTGTTATGAAGGCATGGAGAAGAATTGCCGACGAAACTGTTGCCAGAATGAAGATAGAATAAATACCTCTTCTCGCACTGGCAACGAACCTTAAATCTTTTTTAAAAACACCTAAAAGTGACGCGACTATCACGTAGACCGACATGACAAGGACAATATTAAGAGATGCCCTCCCTATTTCAATTAGCACCAGGCTTCACCTCTAATCTTTTCTTTTTGTTGGAATAATCATGATCTTCCGGCGGGGCTTCTCCTTCGTATCTCGAAGGACACTTTACAAGAAGTGTTGTTGCTGTCAAGAGATTCCTGGCCGAATCGTATTTCCCTTCAAGGATCACCTGGACATCTTCCTTGAAGGAGTCAGGCTTGACACCTTTGTAGAAAACATTGACGAACACATTGTCCGGGCCTTCCTCATCTTTTACCCTGAATTTTAGAATCAATTCCTTTGCAATATCCTCAATTGAGCCATTTACCACATTTCCACTAACTCTTAATCCCTGTCCCGACATTGCAGTTCCCGAACTCTTAAGTTCTGCAATGGTCATGTAGTAAACACCTGATTCCTTAATGCCCACATAAATCAAAGTAGTTATTGCAACAACAATCACTACCGATGCAATTAAAAACTTCTGGCTCTTTTTCAAAAGTCCCTCCTTAAGAAAAGATATGAATACCACCCTTTGCCTATCCTATGGCAGCTTGCTTACTTAGAAGCTATCATCTGCAAAAAGTTTCAATAAATATTCAGATCTTTAAAAAAATAAATCTGATCCACAATTTTTAAGCTGCATAAACTATCAAAATATTTAGAACATAGCAAGATTAAAAAAAGAAATAAAGGGGCTCATCGGACTCTTAATTTCTCACTCACAACCTTTGCCTGACAGCTTCATACATGATAATGGCTGATGATACGGAGACATTTAGTGAATTTATCTTTCCCGCCATGGGGATATTAACCATGATATCACATTTTTTCTGTACCAGTGGACGAACACCCTTTCCCTCGCTGCCGACAACAATAACCACATGGACTGTCAAATCGACATCATAGAGGCATGTACGGCTTCCTCCTTCAGCGCCAATAATCCAGAGGCCCTCCTTCTTCAGGTCCTCCAGGGTACGGGCAATGTTAGTTACTTTGGCAATTTTAATGTGTTCGACAGCACCTGCAGAGACTTTCTCCACTGTTGACGTAACATGGACGGCCCTGTCTGTGGGAATGATAATGCCGTGAATACCGGCGGACTCGGCACTCCTGATGATGGCGCCAAGGTTGTGAGGGTCCTGAATACCATCAAGAACGAGAATAAAGGCCTTTTCACCACTCTTTTTACAGAAATTAAGAATGTCATCAATCTCTGAATAGGAAAAATCTGAAATAATGGCGGCTATTCCCTGATGGTTATGAGAACCGGCAAACCTATCAAGTTGTTTTTTATCGCAAGCGGAAACTTTAACTCTCGCCTTTTTGCAGGATTCCAGGAGTTTAGATAACCTTGACTGATCTTTGGAGGCGTAGCAAACAACTTCAATCTGGTCCGGCCGTGCTGCCAGCGCTTCCCTTACGGGATTAACGCCGCTAACTACCCTTGACACAGTTCTTCTTCAATGAGGCTTATTGCCCGTAATGGATCTTCTGCCTTCGTTACAGGCCTTCCAATAACGAGATAATCAGCTCCTGCCCGGACAGCCTCCAAAGGCGTCATCACACGTTTTTGATCATCCATTGAAGCGAAGGAAGGCCTCACACCGGGAGTAACAACGACAAAATCCTCTCCGCAGGTCTCTTTTATGATCTTAATCTCCTGAGGGGAAGCAACAACACCATCAAGGCCGGCCCGTTTTGCAAGGGAGGCAAGTTTGACCACCTCATCCGCCACGGGTGTCATTATGCCCGCTTCTTCAAGGCCTTTATCATTCATGCTGGTAAGTATCGTTACGGCAATGAGGATAGGCTTTTCCCTGCCTGACGAATGGGCTTCTTTATTCACTTCATCAGCGGTCTTTGCCATCATTTCATAACCGCCAAGAGCATGCACATTGAGCATATCCACGCCAAGCCGAAGGGCCTGAACAGATGCAGCGGCAACTGTATTAGGTATGTCATGAAACTTAAGGTCGAGAAAAACACCGCCTCCTGCCTCTTTAATCAGGGTAACCACATCCGGTCCAGCTGCAGTAAAAAGCTGTTTACCGACCTTGAAAAGTCCAACATGACCGGAAATTTTTTCTACCCATTGACCGGCTTTTTCCTTGCTTTCAACATCGAGAGCAACAATTATCTTATTGCACATCAGCAGAAAGCGCCTCCATTTTCTTCTTTACTTCTTTTTCAGTAGCAACCATCCCTCCTGAAATGACCAGTTTAAAAGCCATCTCTACATCCATTTCAAGAGTAATGGCGTCCTCTTCAGGGACCATGATAAGAAATCCTGATGTAGGATTTGGCGTGGTAGGAACAAAGACATTGATAACCTTTTTTGATGTTCTATCCTGAATCTCTCCTTTCGCCACACCTGTTACAAAAGCGATAGAATAAAGGCCTTTTCTGGGATATTCAATGAGAACTACTTTTTTAAAGCTTTCCTGGTCCTTGCTGAGAATGGTTTCCATGACCTGCTTTACGAGAAGATAGATGGATCTTACCAGCGGGATCTTATCGACAATTTTTTCACCAAGCTGAACAAAGGTTTTTCCAATGATATTGGTCGCTATGACGCCTATGAGGAAGACAAATATTACCGTCAGGATAAGACCGAGACCAGGTATGGGGAAAGGGAGATAGGTGTTAGGATGAAGTTTTGCCGGAAGCAAAACGAGTTTCTGGTCTGTCCAGTGAATGATGGCCTGGAGAAACCATAAAGAAATGCCGACAGGCACAACGACAAGAAGGCCTGTGAGAAAATAGGTTCTTATATGGTGTTTAATCCTTTTAATCATATTAAGAAAGAGTGACTCAATTATTCGACAAGGCGACGAGGTTTCTTTTTTCGCCTATTATATCATTATTTTCATCAACATAAATAAGTTTTGGCTTATGTTCTTTTGCTTCTGCCCCATCAAGATTGAAGTAGCTTGCTATAATGATAAGATCATCCCTGGCAACAAGCCTGGCTGCTGCGCCATTAACACAAATAGTGCCGCTCCCTCTTTCTCCTTTAATTACGTAAGTTTCAAAACGGTTGCCATTATTTATATCGTAAATATGGACCTGTTCAAAAGCAAGAATATCCGCCGCCTCCATAAGGTCTTCGTCAATGGTGATGCTCCCTTCATAATTGAGGTTGGCATCGGTTAATGTGGCCCTGTGGATTTTAGATTTCAACATGATTCTCTGCAATTTAATTCCTCCTTAAAATTGTGTTATCGATCAGTCTGGTTTTTCCAACTCTTGCGGCAATAGCCAATAAGGCATCCCCTTCTACTTTATCTACCGGCTTAAGCGTAGCGGCATCTCGTATATCGATGTAATCGATCTCAATACCTCCGGCAATCTTTCCCCTTGCGCCTTCTATGATCCTCTGCGCATCACAGCTGCCTTCCTCAAAGATTTTCATAGCCGAATAAAGCGCTCTCGAAAGCGATAGAGACAACATTCTTTCATCCTCACTTAATCTCGCATTACGCGAACTCATGGCAAGGCCGTCACTCTCCCTTACAATGGGCATGCCCACAATTTCTATATTAAAATCAAGATCACTTACCATGCGCCGGATAAGAGCAAGCTGCTGGTAATCTTTCTCTCCGAATATGGCAATATCGGGTTGTACAATATTAAAAAGCTTGGCCACAACCGTAGCCACACCGCTGAAATGTCCCGGCCTGGAATCTCCACACATCCCCTTCGACAGTCCACTCACATGAACCGTCGTCTCAAAACCTGAAGGATACATGGATTCTGAAGAGGGCAAAAACAAAATACGGCAGCCCTCAGCTTCGAGAAGTTCCTTGTCCCTGTCAAGATTTACGGGATAATCCTCATAATCACACTGCTCGTTAAACTGTGCAGGGTTTACATAGATACTAACAACAAGCGTATCGCCTCTTTTTTTTCCTTCACGGACCAAACTGAGATGTCCTTCGTGAAGATAGCCCATAGTGGGCACGAAAACTATCTTCCTGCCATCCATCTTTAGCGACCTGGCAATTTGGGTCATTTGTTTAATGTCTTTTACAATTTCCATTTAACGATAACTCTCTTCTTCCGAGGGGAAGCTCCTGTTCTTAACACATCGGGAGTAATCAGATACTGCGTTTCTTATGATGTCCGGCAGGTTGATAAAGTTCCGAACAAATTTAGGAGTAAATTCCGAAAGACCCAGCATGTCATTTATTACCAGCACCTGTCCATCACATTGGTTTCCCGCTCCAATACCGATGGTGGGAATTGACAGGCTCTTTGTGATTTCATCAGCAACAGAAGCGGGTACACCCTCAATTACAACGGCAAAGGCTCCTGCTTCTTCAACGGCCCCTGCATCATCAAGAAGCGTGGACAGGTCTGATTTTTCCCGCCCCTGGACCTTGTACCCCCCCATCATATTGACTGCCTGTGGCCTTAATCCAACATGGCCCATAAGGGGGATATCTGCATCGACAACAGCTTTTATCCGATCTGCAACCTTTACTCCCCCTTCAAGTTTCACTGCCTCAGCCATGCCTTCCTGAACCAGCCTTCCGGCATTTTTAAGGGCATCTTCCCTCGTTGCATAAGACATAAAAGGCATATCAGCCACAAGAAGGGCATTTTTCCTCCCTCTGGCTACTGCTGCCGTATGAGCAATCATGAGCTCCATCGTTACCGGTAATGTCGTATCAAATCCATAGACAACATTACCCAGAGTATCTCCTGTGAGCAGGACTTCAATGCCGCAACCATCCAGTAAGGACGCCATTTGATAATCATAGGCCGTGAGAACCGTAATAGGTTCTTTCCTGGCCTTTCTTGCCACTATTTCAGGCACTGTAATTTTATTTTCATTCAAAAAAAAACCTCCCATCTTGGACGGAAGGCAGCACAAAACATAACTCCGGGGAGTTATGACTCATCTTAATAAATTAACTGCTTTTCCGTCCCGGTCCGGTTATCCGGATCCAAGCGGTACCAAATGTTTTACACCACCTCTCATTTCCCTGATTTCCTTCATAAGAAGATCGAAATCGCCACTGTTATTGACAAAATCTATTTCCGATGAATTGATCACGAGAAGCGGTGATTCATCATAATGAAAAAAGAACTCGTTATAAGCATGCATCAGGGACTGAAGATAGTCCGTGTCAATCTCATTTTCATAGTCCCTGTTCCTTATTTTCACTCTTTCTATCAAAACTTCAGGGCTCGCCTGAAGAAAAATCACCAGATCCGGTTTCGGTATTTTTGCATCGAGAAGTTTATATATTTTTTCATAAAGATTGACCTCATTTTCATTGAGATTCATGTATGCAAAAATACGGTCTTTAGCAAATACATAGTCACTTATAATGGTAGAGGAAAAAAGGTCACACTGATTCAGTTCCACCTGCTGCTGATATCGATTAAGCAGAAAATAAAGTTGGGTCTGAAAAGAAAATTTCTTTCTGTCACGGTAAAAATCTTTTAAAAAAGGATTTTCCTCTACCTGCTCACAAAGAAGAGTGCCATTGAGTTCATTACTTATCAATCTTGCAAGACTCGTCTTGCCAACTCCGATAGGACCCTCAATGGCTATGTACCTTGCGCCCCTCATGTATTCGATGCAAATGACCTCATATAAGATTAAAGTTTCTGTTTTTGTCTACACCTGCATAGCTGCAATAGAAAAATAGGACATAATTTGAATCAAGGATTATTTAAGAAATGTTTTTAATTTTATGGGGTATTTTGTCCGCGAAGAACTGCAGTCTCTTTACTGAGTTTTTTTAAAATTATCTCCAGATCTGCAGTTTTGACCGGTTTATTAAGATATTCAACGGCTCCCAGATCCATCGCTTCAAGGTAAGAAGCAATCTCTCCATATCCGGTCATGATAATAACGCCAAGATTGGGGTCGAGCTTTCTCGCCTCCTTCAAAAGTTCAATACCATTCATATTAGGCATTTTAAGGTCTGTAAGCAGTATGTCGTAATTTGACCTTTTTATACAGTTAACCGCCTCAAATCCGGATGAACGCGCATCAACATCATAACCCTTCCTGGTTAAGATGGTCTTAAAGCTGTTTCTAATGCCGTCATCATCATCAACTAAAAGAATCTTTATTGAGCTCATATATTACCCCTAACGAAATAGTAGCAGAACTTGCTCATCTTTTCAATTTAATTCCATTTTCATGAGAAAAAGAAGCAGGCCGATGAAGAAAGATAAATTAAGACTGAGAGGAACTTCTTCAGCTTGATTATTCTTTTAAAATTGTGATAGAATTGTATTTTCTCGTGAATTTAATCCACTTACAAGGCGCGCCAGACAAATGTCAGAAACAGAAACCATTAAAGACCGTTCATTTCTCTATTCCAACCTGTTCAGACCTATCTTGCTTATGATCGGTGCTCTATCTATCCTTCTTGCTAAAGGTTATGTCAGCGCCAAACTTCTACTGGGACTCATTTTTCTGGATTATTTCACAACGAACCTGGTAAACAAGCTCCCTGTCCCCTTCTGCTTTGCAATATTTGTTATCCTCACAATACTTGCAGTCACCTAGTTTAAGCTTAGAATCTCATCTATCTGCTCAGGATTTAGCTCCTCTTCCGCATACTTTCTAAAAAGCCCGTTATTCATAAAAAGTTCATAAATTTCTGAATCGATGTGATTATCCTTTTTCATAAATCCAAGAATTTTTACTGCCTGCGATAGCTTCATTGGTTCCTTATAAGGTCTGTCTTTTGCGGTAAGTGCCTCAAAGATGTCGGCTACAGCCATAATCCTGGCCTGGAGAGAAAGTTCCTCTGCTTTTAAACCACAGGGATAACCCGTCCCATCGAGCTTTTCATGATGACCACTTGCATACTCTGGGATATTAGAGAGCTTTTTTGGAAAAGGAAGCTGTTCAAGCATCTTTTTTGTCATAGCCACATGATTTTCAATCTTTCTCCTCTCATCATCAGTAAGACTTCCCTTCCTGATGGAAAGATTTCTTAACTCGTCTTTACTGAGATAGTTGCGTTTCTCTCCATTATAGATATACTTTTTAGCTGCAATAGAATTTATCCTTTCCAGCTTATCATCACTCATGAACTCGCCCGGTGTATTGCAGACGGCAATAAACTCTTTTTCACCCTCAAGAATTTCAAGTTCCTTTTGCAAGGCGTCATCTATCTTATTAATTTCATCATCATCTGCATTGCCATCTTCATAAAGCGATATTTTCTTTTTTAAATATTCTCTTTCTTTCTCTCCTGCAATCAACTCATATCTGGTCTTAATCAGCTCAACCCTGTCGTAAATGGTCTCAAGCTTTGTTCTTTTATCAACAACATATTCGGGTGTTGTAATCTTGCCCACATCATGCATCCAGGTTGCCAGTTTCAGTTCCTCCAGTTCATCAAGGGTAAAATGAATATCTGCAAAAGGCCCTTCATATTGATTATTAATTTCTTTAGCAATCATCATGGTCAGCTTTACCACCCTATCGATATGGCCTCTCGTATAGGGTGATTTTTCATCAATTGCAGCGGCAATACTTTCGATAAATGCATATAAAAGGCTTTTAAGATCCTGTATTAGCTGTGCATTGGTAAGAGCCACACCGGCCTGTGAGGCAAGGGAACCGATAAGCTCCACATATTCGGAAGAAAAATGTGTGACTTCTTTAGTATCGATATCTATGGCATTTAAAAGCTGGAGAACACCGATAATATCATTTTCATGATTCTTCATGGGAATAACAAGCATCGATTTTGATCTATATCCCGTTGTCTCATCATATTTTCTTGGTCCCGTAAAATCGAAGCCTTCCGCTTCGTAAACGTCGGGAATATTAATTATCTCACCGGTAAGGGCAACATAAGATGAGACATTTGAATGATTTGGTTTTCCCTTAACTTCAAGGGGAACGGGAGGGAGAGTTATTTCGACGCCACTTGTTCCTCCCATTTTCGTATTCATGGTATCATTCTGTAATATTTCAAAGTTGAGGCACTTATTTTCACTGTCCAGGATATACAGAGTGCCTGCATCGGCAAATGAAAGTTCTCTGGCGGCATCTACGATCATTTCGAGAAGCTTCTTCATATCTGCTTGTCCGGAGAGCGCAAGCCCTATTGCAGCAAGTTTTTTTATATGTGAAAGCTGGAAGTCGGCATAGGCCTTGACCTCATTTTGTACGGTCCTTAAAACCCTGTTTAGCCGTTTGTCTTCTTGAGACAGGTCTTTGGGAATATTAACTTTTTCTTCCATTTGTAACCCCATTTTTTAAAACAGCCAAAATTAAATTATGATCTGACTAAGTGTTAATATTAGAATATTAACACATTTGTAAAAAGATGATCAGTCATCATTAAAAGAAATAAATTCCTGAGTCCAATCCCTTGTATCTGCTGCTTCACCCCAGGGCTTTTTCCCATAGAAAAGTACTCCCGCCGTACTTGCTTCTTCAAAAGTCGCACCTTGCGTCAAAGTCTGCCTCATATCACAATTTTCAAGCTTGGCTCTATTAAAATTACAACCCTGGACATCAGATCCTTTCAAAGAAGAGTTTCCAAGATCAACATTTTCAAAAGTGGACTCAGGCAAAATTGATTTAAGAACCTTTGAACCCTTCATATTGGCGTTATCAAAAATTACGCCCTTTCCTTCCATCATAAATATTGATGAATCAACCATTGTCGCATTACTAAAATCTGCCTTATCAATGACTCCTCTCTGAAAAAACACATCATCCATTATGGCCTCTTTAAATAGAGTCCCTTCAGCAAAATTTTCCGCCATAAAAGCTCCCGTAAGATCGCATCCAGAAAAGTCGGCACCAGTTAGCTTGGCACCGGTAAAGGTTGCACCTGACAGATCAACGCCCTTGAAATCAATCTCTGAAAGATCCAGAAAGGAAAGGTCTTCCTCTGCAAGAGATTGTCCGTTTTCTATATTTTCTATTACTTTGTTCCTATCCATATTCGACATATAAATCTCTTTCTAAGAATTGTTTTTTTGATGATAGCATAAAAAAAAAAGTGGGGTAAAGGAGAATAGATATTTTTCTACCCTCTTCATTATGCGATTATTTAGAGTAATGGGGACAAAACTATCCACTACAAATAAAAAAAGGGGCCACTGTTTTAAACAGCAGCCCCTTTTAAGATTTTGGAAGACACTATCAGACTTTGAATATGTCTGCTATCTTCTGGATATCATAGTCGGGACTTCCACCCTGGCTTTCGATAAGACCGTTGATCTTTTCAACCAGCGTTGGTTTCCTCTCCTGGAAGTAGATTCCCATAAGATCCCTTGCCTCAGGACCCATAGCTACCTCAAGTGCCTTTGTCCTGCTGTCAGGCGTATAGCCCTCTGGCAGAGGTCTTGTAGTCTCCTTGTAAGAAGCCGCAGTATTGATGCTGTTGAATGAAGGGCATGGCGAAAGGATATTAACAAATGAGAAACCTTCATGTTCGATTGCCTTCTGGATCAGCTCAGTACAGTCCTTAGGCTTTCCTGAAAATGCCTGGGCAACAAAAGTTGCACCATAGGTAAGAGCCAATGCAATTGGATTGAAGGGGGTATCAAAGCTGCCATGAGGCGTTGTTTTTGTTTTCATTCCCTCATCACTAGTTGGAGACACCTGACATTTGGTCAAACCGTATACTGAGTTGTCCATGCATACATAGGTAATATCAGTATTCTTCCTGGCAACGTGAGGTACATGACCACCACCGATAGAGAAACCATCACCATCTCCACCGACGCAGATAACCTCAAGTTCAGGGTTTGCAAGCTTAACACCAGCCGCAACTGGAAGGGCTCTACCGTGGAGCGTATGCATTGCATAGGCATCTACGAAGTATGGGAGCCTTGAAGAACAACCGATACCTGATACAAATACAGTCTGCTCCGGATCAACTCCGAGTTGGCTGAGCGCCTTGTAGGTACTGTTCAGAACGGCATAGTCACCGCAACCGGGGCACCATACCGGTGTTATATCACTTTTATACTCCTTGGGAGACAGTTCTAACTTGTTTAGTGCTGAACTTTTCATCCTATCACCTCCTCAACTTTCTCACACATCTCAGCAGGTGTAAATGGCATACCGCCATAGATGTTATATTTTATCGGGTTGATATCGGTCTTTGACCTAATAATCTCTGCAAACTGCCCCTGATAATTGACCTCTGGCACCATGATCTTATCGCATTTTGATGCAAACTCATTGATCTGATCAACTGGAAGCGGCCATACCAGCTTGGGATAGAGGGCAGCAACTTTCTTACCCTTAGCCCTCAGGCGCTTCACGGTCTCCCTGACGCATCCAATAGTTGAGCCCCAGGCAATGAGACCAATATCATTTTGATCATCGCCTTCAAACTCGGCAGGACCATATTCCTCCTCGAGGTTGGCAATCTTATCGTAACGCTTGTCCATCATCTTCACACGGTTTACAGGGTCAAATGCGACTCCTCCGCTCTCCTTATGTTCAAGACCGGTGGCTATATGCCTTCCACCTTTGTCACCAGGTAGAGCTACTGGAGAGATGTTGTCGTCTGTGATCTCATACCTGAGGTACTTCTCATCACCCTTGGGACCTTCAAAGCGCTTCCTTCTTACCCTCTTGGCCGACTTCATATCAGGCCTTGCTATAGATTCTGTTCTGAAGCCCATTGATCCATCTGAAAGCATGAATACAGGCAACTGGTACTTCTCAGCAAGTTCAAAGGCCTTGATGGTAAGTTCATAGCAGTCACTAACATTCTCTGCAGCGAGTATGATCCTTGGAGCATCGCCATGGCTACCGTGAGCTGAGATAAAGAGATCGGACTGCTCATGTTTGGTTGGCATGCCCGTTGCCGGTCCACCCCTCTGAACACCTACAATAACGAGAGGCGTTTCAGACATACTGGACATACCGATCAACTCCGACATGAGTGAGATACCGGGGCCGGATGTCGCTGTCATGGATCGCTTTCCTGCATAGGAAGCGCCGATAACGTTAGCAAGGGATGCTATCTCATCTTCGGCCTGAACCAGCGTTCCACCGGTTTTGTATATATGGTCAGCAGTAAAATAGGCAACCTCTGTTGCTGGTGTTATTGGATAGCAGGAAAAAAACTCAACTCCGGCAGCAATACCGCCCAGTCCGGCAGCATCATTTCCGGAGATGATAATCATGTCCTTCTTCTCACTCTTGGTGACTCTGTAGTCATCTGTCTTGGTGAGATTGTTCTTACAGTAGTCACGACCAGCTTCCAGGGCCTTGAGGTTGACATCTACAACATCCTGTCCCTTTTTGCTGAACTTATCAATAATGAACTGTTTGAAAAGGTCATAATCGAGGTCGAAGAGGCCTGAAAGAGCTCCCATAGCTACCACATTCTTGGAGCGGTAAACACCGAGGTCTTCCTTGGCAATTTTGCTCATAGGAACAGCATAAGAAATAACACCTTCATGCTCTTCCGGTTCAAAATCTCCACCAGGTCCATCATAAACAAATACCTTGCCTGGTGTAAGGAACTTCTTGTTCATTTCGTAAGCTTCACCATTGAAGGCAACAAAAATATCAAAACCATCACCTTCACAAAGAATATCCTCATCAGATATTCTCGTTTGGTACATTGCATAACCACCCTTGATTTCAGCTGGGAAAGTCTTGAATGTAAGAATATTATTACCGGCCTTCGCTGCTATTGCAGCTATGAAGTCACCTGTACTGATAATACCTTCTCCACCTTCTCCGCCGACTCTTATAGTAAGATCAGCCAATTTGATACCTCCTCTATTTTTCTAGTTTATTAATTTTTTTAATAAGCCACTTATAATAAAGATCAAGCTGTTTGCTCTTTAGCATTTAACCGCTCAGCCATCATTTTCCCAATATCAGCAGGGCTCTTGGCAACAGTAATTCCGGCAGCTTCAAGAGCTGCAATTTTCTCAGTTGCAGTACCTTTTCCACCGGAAATAATAGCACCTGCATGTCCCATTCTCTTTCCCGGAGGTGCTGTCATACCTGCAATAAAACCAACAACAGGTTTTTTAACATTGGCTTTAATAAAATCAGCAGCTTCTTCTTCTGCCGTACCACCGATCTCACCAATCATGACAATACCTTCTGTATCAGGATCTTCATTAAAAAGAGAAATAACATCAATAAAGTTAGTTCCATTTACAGGATCACCACCAATACCAACACAGGTAGACTGTCCAATACCGAGCTTTGTTAACTGATCAACTGCCTCATAGGTAAGGGTGCCGCTTCTTGATACAACGCCAATCTTACCTTCCTTGTGAATGTAACCAGGCATAATTCCGATCTTGCACTCACCGGGAGTAATAACGCCAGGACAGTTTGGCCCGACAAGGCGACTTTTACTGCCTTCCAGTGCCCTTTTGACTTTCACCATATCTAGAACAGGAATGCCTTCTGTAATACAGATAACCAATTCTATTCCTGCATCAACAGCCTCAAGAATAGCATCGGCTGCAAATGGAGGGGGGACGAATATCATTGTTGCATTAGCTCCGGTCGCATCAACAGCATCAGCGACAGTATTAAAAACAGGAACACCATCTTCGGTCGTTAGTCCACCCTTACCGGGAGTTACACCACCAACCATCTGAGTTCCATACTCTTTACACATTTTTGTATGAAAAGCACCTGCACTACCAGTAATACCCTGGCAAATAACTTTCGTATCTTTATTAATTAATATGCTCATAATTAAGCCCCCTTCGTCGCAGCAACTACTTTTTCAGCCGCATCTTTCATTCCTTCTGCCGCAATAAGATCAATACCTGACTCTGCAAGCAGTTTTTTACCTAGATCAACATTTGTCCCTTCAAGTCTGACAACGAGAGGAACCTTAAGGTCAACCTCTTTGGCAGCGGCAATAACACCTGCGGCTATAACATCGCACTTCATAATTCCACCAAAGATGTTTACCAGAATGGCTTCAACCTTGGGATCAGAAAGAATAATTTTAAAAGCTTCCGTTACCCGCTCTTCAGTCGCACTGCCACCTACGTCAAGGAAGTTGGCAGGAGAACCACCATGCAATTTAATTGTATCCATAGTTCCCATAGCAAGTCCGGCACCATTCACCATACAGCCAATGTTGCCATCAAGTGAAATGTAGCTCAGTTCATGTTTGGAAGCTTCAATTTCATTGGGGTCTTCCTCATCAAAGT
This sequence comes from Deltaproteobacteria bacterium, assembly GCA_029860075.1. Lineage (NCBI taxonomy): Bacteria > Pseudomonadati > Myxococcota > Myxococcia > Deltaproteobacteria bacterium. The sequence goes on from JAOUBX010000043.1 coordinate 27,057, forward strand.
CTCTCATCTCTTCAATGGCTTTTTGACGATAGAGAGAGTTACTATCAAAATTCATTTTTGCGTCAAGTGCCATTACATCACCACTGCCTGTAACAACCATCGGGTTGATTTCAGCTAGTGAACAATCTGAATCAACAAAAGCCTGATACAATCCCATCATAAGTTTAACTGTTTTACCTACCTGCGCCTTATCAAGACCAAGGCCAAATGCAAGATTTCTTGCCTGGTATGCCTGAAAACCGACAGCCGGATCAACAATCTCTTTGAGAATTTTCTCAGGTGTTTTTTCAGCGACCTCCTCAATCTCCATTCCACCTTCTGTACTGGCCATCATGACAACTCTTGATGTTGCTCTATCGATGACCATACCAAGGTAAAGCTCCCTTTTGATATCACACCCTTCTTCAACAAGGATTCTTTTAACTTCTTTACCTTCAGGCCCTGTCTGATGGGTTACCAGTTGCATTCCAAGAATCTCTTTAGCAAATTCTTTAGCTTCAGACTTGGATTTGGCAACCTTCACTCCACCGCCTTTTCCTCTTCCTCCTGCATGGATCTGCGCCTTTACAACACATACATCGGTTTCCAACTCTCTGGCAATTTCATCCGCTTCGGCTGGTGTATAGGCCACCTTACCATTGGGGACAATAACGCCATACTTCCTCAGTATTTCTTTTCCCTGATACTCATGAATATTCATATAAAAACTCCCTATATTTTGAAAGTGAAGGCTGCATTATAGCCATTCTGGTAAAATAATCAAGGATTATCGGTCTCATCAAACTGATTATTTAGTGATCGTAAAATTATGTTCTATTTCCCCATTATCCGGAAGCTATTAAATTAATTAAACATTCTACCTGCATTAATTGAAAAACCGGGCCAAAGTAATTTATTCTCACTAAAATCCCCTAAGTATGGAAGATGCCTAGAAGAAATAAAAAAGTAAGTACACAAGCAGGAAGACCGTCACCCAGGTCACCGTCGAGCCTATTGGCCAACGCTGGATAATATCACCGGGATAGATCTTTTTTTCACGCTCTATTCTCTCTCTAATCTTCGGCACATTCTTGCCACTTGCAAATACAATTTCTATATAATCAAGCCCTATCTTCGCAACTCCTGCCGGATTCTTACCAAACCAGATAAACCAGTTGGGAATACGATCAAAGAAGAGCTTTGCAAACCAGGCCCATATACAGGCAATAACATTTTCATTAAACCAGTTGAAGGAATCTGCACCCTTGCGGTAAATGAGATCAGCATCAAGATTGACTGCCCTCTTCTCAGCCGGGTATATGCCTGCAAGCATGAGGAGAGCAAAGGCAAGTGCTGAAAAGCCCAGAAGCTGCAACTGGGCCACCACATGGGCCGTCGTATAGGGCTCATACTCTACAGGATAGGGTAGTATACTGTACAGAGGCCCGGGAAAAGTCCCGATGAATATGCACATGAAGGCGGAAATCCCCATAGCGATGAGCATATTGAGTGGTGCTTCCTTTGGCCTGAGACCCGAATCATGGCCGAAGAATGCAAAGAAGGGGATTTTGATCCCTGCATGGTGAAAAACCCCCGCCGATGCGAATAAAAGTATGAGCCAGACCCAGGAATAATGCTCGCGCGCTGCAGCCGACATTACCATAGTTTTGCTCACAAAGGCGCTAAATAGAGGGAATGCCGAGATTGACGCAGCACCTATGATGCAGAAAATCGCCGTAAGGGGCATGGTCTTATAGAGTCCTCCAAGATCGGTAGCATTGATCTTTCCCGTACGGTACATAACAGCACCCATAGACATGAATAATAGCCCCTTAAAGATAACATCCGTAAAGGCATGGGCTGCTGCTCCATTTATGGCCATCTCAGTCCCTATACCTACGCCGACAACCATAAAACCGACCTGATTGATCAGGCTGTAAGCTAGAACACGTCTCATATCATTTTCTATTACAGCGTAAAATATGGGGAATGCCGCCATGGCCGCCCCTATCCAGATAAGCATCTCTGTTCCTGGAAAAGACCTGGCTAAAACGTAAACAGCCGTCTTTGTCGTAAAGGCACTTAAGTAAACCGTTCCTGCAATTGTTGCCTCGGGATAGGCGTCGGAAAGCCATGTATGAAAGAAGGGCCAGGCACAGTTAACACCGAATCCGAAAAATATGAGATAAGAGGCGACACCGTTAAGACCCATGAAGCCGAATTCAAGGGGTCCACCCGTCTGGACGTGGATAATAATACCGGCAAGAAGAAGTAGTCCACCTACAAAGTGGAAAAGAGCATAACGAAAACCGGCCCTAATCGATTTATCGGTCCCCCTCGCCCAAATAAGGAAGACGGAGCCAACTGTCATCATCTCCCAGAAAAAGAAGAGACTTAAGAGATCACCGGCAAAAATGACTCCAAGGGCACTCCCAGAATAAAGAAGACCGGCCATATATTCCAGATTATTCTTCATACACATGGAATAGATCACCGTTATAAAGGCCGTTATATGGAATATATAGGCAAATAGGAGACTTAGCCTGTCCGTCTTAATGAGAGTTAACGTATAGTTCAGAAACTCAACCTCAACAGAAGCCCCTGCCGGAAGCATAAACAGATTTATAAATCCCAATACAGGGAGAGTGAGCAGGTAAGCGCTTTGGGCTTTCCCCCTGAAAAGCGGGACGGCCAGAGCACCGATGATGAATATAAATGCAGGAGGGATCATACTAGTCATAATAATCCTCTTTCCGCTCCACTATGGGCCTGAGTATATATTTTGCCACCAGTACGAGGACGACACATGCCACGAAACCGTAGGCGGCATGAAAGGCGGGCCATTCCTCCCAGTGGTAGTCGCCATGCTTGTGAATAAAGAGGTCAGGCAGAAGCAGTAATCCGCAAACAATGTAAAAGCCAATCCTAAACCTTTTCACATTCTTCGGGTCATCAAATATCTTACATTCTTTTTTCATTTCTTCACTCATAAGCTAACCCAGATAAAAAACGACTCCCAAATATATAATTCCAAGAGCGAAAACTGCATAAAAGACAGGTAGATATCCTGGCAGCGAATCATGTTTGAGTACCATGATCTCGCCCTTTTCATTCTTTTCCATATCAGACGCCACCGGTCACCTCCTTAACAGTAAGGGTTGCAAGATCGTAAAAGAGCGACGGCCACAGAAAAAGTATTAACACACCCGCCGCTGTTATCATGATAGGTACAGTCATAAAGGGTGTAGCATCCTTCACCTCTTCACCGGCATGTACATCAGGCTCTTTAAAAAAAGCGGAATATACGATGGGGAGGAAATAGCATGCATTAATTATGGTACTGGCTGCCAGAACAGCTATGATGATAAGCATATCCGCCTGTACCGAACCGGAAGCAATGAACCACTTGCTCAGGAAACCAGCAAAAGGAGGTACCCCTATCATGGAGAAGCTGCCAATGGTAAAGGCGCCCATCGTAATAGGCATCTGCCTGCCGATACCATTAAGCTCACTGACTTTCGTTTTGTGGGCTGCCACATAGATGGCCCCTGCCGCAAAGAAGAGAGTAATCTTTCCGAAAGCATGAATCACTATATGCATAATACTCCCGGTGATCCCTGCAGCAGTTAAAAGTGCTACACCAAGTACAACATAGGAGAGCTGGCCGATCGTCGAATAGGCCAGCCTCGCTTTAAGATTGTCCTGCCTGAGAGCCGTAATGGATGCAAGTATCATGGTAACAGAGGCAAGCACCACGAGGAAAGTCCCCATACCCAACTCGCTGAGAAGGTTTACTCCAAATACGTGGATAACAACTTTGATAATGACAAAAACACCTGTTTTGACAACAGCAACAGCGTGTAATAACGCGCTTACAGGAGTGGGAGCAACCATTGCTGACGGAAGCCAGGAATGAAAAGGCATCAAAGCCGCTTTCGCCACACCCGCTATATAAAGAATAAAAATAATTATCAACAGCGTGGAACTGGTACTCTCCTTCACATCACCGAAAATGCCGCCTGCTGAAAAATCGAGACTCCCTGTCACCTGCCATGTCATTACAATAGCGAGGAGGAAGAAGGCTACTGATGTACCCATGAGGTAAGTGAGGTACTTCCTTGCCCCGCCAAAGGCCTCATCAGTTTGTTTATGGGCAACGAGAGGAAAAGTTGCAAAGGTGATAATTTCATAGAATACAAAGGCCGTAAAGAGGTTAGCGGAAAATGCAACCCCCATCGTCGCAGCCAGTGTTAATGCAAAAAAAGCGAAGAAACGGGTCTGGTTCTTCTCACCAAGGGAGCGTACATAGCCAATAGCATAAAAGGATGTAATGATCCAGAGGAACGATGCTGTAAGGGCAAAGGATATGCCAAGTGCATCGACACGAAAACCAAGCAGAAGTCCCGGCAGTGGTTCCACCAGGTTGAAACTTATAACTTTGCCTCCGAGCACAGCAGGTATCATGGAGGCCGTAATAATGAACATGGTGACAGCAGCCGCAATAGTCCACCCCTCTCTCAAATTGGGTTTACTACCGGACAGCGCTATGAGTAAAACAGCAACAATCGGTACCGTTATCGCCATTAGAGGTGTTATGGAATTAAGCGTTTCCAATCAACCACCTCCCAGCAGCATGGCCGCTGCCCTGTTCGTAATGGATAAAGGGAGCTGTGTAAAGATACCGAAGAGAAGGCACAGAAGCGCCATGACGAAGGTAGGCACTACCATCCCTATGGGTGCTTCGACACAACCGGACGTCCCGGCCGAAGGCTCCTTAAAATATATTTTCTCCACAATACGCCAGAAATAAATAGCTGTTAGCAAAGAACTGACTAGTATAACAACGACGATAATCCACATTCCCGCCTTGAGCGCTCCAAGAGCCAGGTACCATTTACTGACAAAACCGACGGTAAGAGGCAGCCCTATCATAGATAGCGCACCAATAGTAAAGGCAGCCATGGTAAAAGGCATTTTCCGACCCATTCCTTCAAAGGCCGATATATCTTCAATACCGGTCCTGTAGATAACAGCCCCTACGACAAGGAAGAGTGAGCATTTCATGAGAGCGTGGTTCAGAATATGAATTAGACTCCCTGACATACTCACTTCATTTGCTATTGCCACGCCGAGAACAATATAACCAATCTGCCCAACACTGGAATAAGCAAGCATGCGCTTAATATTGGTCTGAGCGATGGCAACAGCCGACCCGGCAATGATAGCGATGGCAGAAAGAACAAGAAGTATCTTGGTAACCGGTATAACATTAAGATCAAACTCCACGCCAAAGACGGTAAACATGATCCTGATCAGGATGTAGGCAAAAACTTTTGTTGACGTTGCAGACATTACTGCAGAAACAACAGACGGTGCCTTGGTATAGGCCTCAGGCAGCCATATATGGAGGGGGAAAAGGGCCATCTTAAGGCTTATTCCTACTGTAAAAAATGCAAATGCCGTCCGAATCGCCTTGGAATCATAAAGTGCCGGTAAACGTTCGCTGAGATCAGCCATGTTAAGTGTTCCCGTCATCATATAGAGATAACCGATCCCTATTAAAATGAATGAAGCACCAATGGATCCGAGGATGAGGTAGTTATAGCTTGCAAGTAGTGCCCCTCTCTTCCGTCCCGAAGCAATAAGGGCGTAACCGGTGAGGGATGCAATCTCGATAAAAACATAGAGGTTGAATATGTCGCCAGTCATGACGATTCCCATCATCCCCGTAATAAAAAGGATATAGATGGTATAAAACTGCGGTCTCTTACATTCATCTATTTCAGCTTCCACGCTCTTTTTTGCATAGAGGGCACCGACGAAACCGATAAATGCAATTATGGTAACGACAAAGCTGTTCAGATAGTCAATAGCATAAACGATACCTATTGGTGCTGTCCACCCTCCGAACTGATAGGATATGGCACCACCGGACATGACAACATTCAGGATAAAGAGGGCGATAATCAATGAAGCAAATGTTGCAGCAATGGAGATATAGCAACCTGCCTGACGGAAAAGTCCGCTCACAATCGGGATAATTAACGCCGATAAAAGAGGGATGATTATTAAAAGTGCGGGAAGGTGTTCAAAAATCGTCAATCTTGCATCTCCAAAAGTTTGTCCTCTTCAATGGTACCGTAGGCATTGTATATCCTGATTACAAGTGCCAGAGCAACAGCGGTTGTTGCCACACCGACAACGATGGCGGTGAGCATGAGACAGTGCGGAAGCGGATTATCATACATTCCCGCCTCATCCCAGAGGATGGGAGCTGTTCCGCCATTGACCTTTGAGATGGAAATATAGAATAGAAATATTGCCGTCTGGAATATATTCATGCTGATAATTTTCTTGATAAGGTTCTCTTTCGCTATCATTCCGTAAAAACCGACCATCATCAGTGTAATATAGATCCAGTAATTATACTTGCCTGCAATCAACTCAATCATCACTCTTATCCGCTGTATCAAAGAATATAGAAATCATTCCAACTGCTACCGTTATCCCCACACCGATCTCGATGCCGAAAATACCCAAATGAATTGCCAGTTTTTCCGATCCCAAAGGGAGGCTGCTGTATTCCAAAAAGGCGCCACCGGCCAGCATACAAACGACACCGATCCCGGCAAAGATCAATACACCTAAAGGAGGCAAAATGGTTCCTGCCTTTTCGGAAAGGTGCCTTCTCCCCTCTTCTTTGCCAAAAACGATGGAGAGGAGAATGATGCTGGCACCAAGAATAACTCCCCCCTGAAATCCGCCACCCGGCCCAAGCTCCCCATGGGCAATAACATAGAGGCCGAAAAGCTGGATAAAGGGTATCATCATCCTGCATATGGTCCTTATAGTTACCTGATCATTCATCGGACTTTTCCTTCTCCTCCCTGTTTCGTCTCAGAATCAGGAGAACACACAAAGCGGCAGTGAAAACAACGGCTGTCTCTCCCAGGGTATCGTAACCCCGGTAGCTGGCCAGGATCGATGTGACAATATTGTCCGATAAGGTATCATGCTTGCCATGCTCGAGCATATAAGGCGCTACATGTCTATTGGCCGGTGCATGGGGATCACCGAAATCGGGCAGACCCATTGTGCCGTAAACAAGCATGGCACCGGTCATAAAAACAATGAGACGCGAAATAATATTGTGCTTTTTTATTGTCTTCTTAGCGCTTGCCCTCTCATCATCGGATAGAGAATCACTCAGTTGTTCCTCGCCACGCCTCGTTCTGCTCAGAGCTGCCAAAAGCAATACCGTTGTAATACCGGCTCCAACAGTAGCCTCGGTGAAGGCTACATCGACTGCATTAAGACGGGTCCAGACAATGGCCATAATGAGGCTGTATGCACCCATGATTATGGTTGCACTCAGGAGATCCATCATCTCTATAACGACAATTGCGCATACAACGAGAAGAAGGAGGAGCAAAACATCAATAATCATTCCTTGAACCTCCTTCTTTATCCCCTTTTTTCCAATGTTTTAAACCGACTACTAATGCGGCATTTGCCAGTGCATGAGTTGCAGTAGGATTGGCAATGAAAACAAATGCGATAATAATGAGTAGTTTTAAGCTAACCAATGAAAAGCCCTCGTAAACAATCAGGCCGAGCAGCACCATGGCAAGCCCCATAGTATCGCATTTGCCCGCAGCATGGATTCTTGAATAGAAATCAGGAAAACGAACCAGACCTATGGCTGCCACAAAAATGAAGAAGCAGCCTGTAAAGATAAAAATCCCTGCAATAATACTTATTATTTCCATTAGTCCAGCCTTCCTGATTCACGGAATTTGAGAAAGGCAATGGTTGCGATAAAGTTAATGAGGGCATAGACGAGGGCAATATCCATGAAGTGGGGCCTTTCATAAATATAGCCAATAAGCGCTATGAGTGCCACAGTCTTTGTGCCTATTACGTTAACAGAGAGGACCCTGTCACACACTCTGGGACCAATGATTGCCCGGTAGAGTACGATCATAACAGATATTATGATTATGATAGCTGCAGCACTAAACATCAGGCGTCCTCAATCCATTTTACCCAGGCTTGCATCTCACCGGAAAGGAGGTCATCTGCATGTTTACCGGACAAAGCATGAACGATATACTCCCCCCTGCTATTTGCCGAGAGCGTAACCGTACCGGGTGTAAGTGTTATAGAGTTGGAAAGCGCTGCGATCCCAAGATCAGTTTTGAGATCTGACTTGAATTTTACGATACAAGGTTCTATCGGCATCTGCGGGTGCAGCGCACGATATACGACATCAATATTTGCCTTAACAATCTGCCATATGAGCCAGAAGAAATAGGGAACAAACCGGATGAATCTCTTAAATCCCGTCCCGACACGGGCACCCTTCCCGATCAAAAGGTTAGCCGAGAGAAAAGCAACGAGCAGGCTGGATACAACAGCAGCCACAACAAGAATAACTGAAAATTCTCCTGACAGTAGAAACCAGAAGAGTAGCATAGTAATAGTCGTAACGATAAAACTCATGATAGTCCAATATTACAATAGAGGTTTAGTATGCGTTCAGCAACAATCATGTTTAAAGCAATTAAATTCTTTCACAACAATGGCAATGACTAAGGCAAATACTACCTGCCCTGCCCTCCACTGCGCCACCTGCCCAAACCAGAACAAGGATCAGAGCAGTTAAAAGTAAGATACCCCCTGAATTTACACTAATCACTTTACAACTAAATAGTTGGCAAATGATCTAAGATATAAATTAAAAAGGCCAACATACCTCCACCAGTTAAAAGTGGTTTATGCTGGCCTACCCCCCAGCGCATAAGCTCCGGATTGTCATCCATCTGAAATTTTACCAAGCCCATGCCAAAATTCGACCAAAGTCGCCTATCAACATCTGCTAAAAAAGGTGAGCATTATAGTACATGTGATTAGTAATCGTCAATAAAATTAAGACTAGACTTTTGCGAACAAAGTCTTCTGAACATATAAGCAACTACTATTCATCCAGACTTACTACTCATTTCAGGTAGACAAATCGAATTTCTTCAAATATTTGTTCCTTGAACAAAAAAGGAGCAAACCTGAATAAGGCCTAACACTTTATTTATTTAAATGTACACCCTGCCCTGCTATCTCAAACCACTCGTAACCAGATACCATGATGCAATACTTATTGCATAGGCAAGTACTATAAGCGGTGTCCACTTCAGATGACTCATAAAGGTATATGCATCTCTTCTCACTCCCATAACAGCTACCCCTGCAGCTGAACCAACGGATAGAAGGCTTCCCCCTACCCCTGCCGAAAAAGTAACGAGTAACCACTGGTCGAGCCCCATCTCCGGCCTCATCTGTAAGACAGCAAACATGACAGGAATATTATCAACGACAGCAGAAACAAGCCCCACAAGAATATTTGAGGTTGTATCACCAAGCATGCCATAAGAATATTGATTTACAAGTGTCAGGTAACCAATGTACTGTAGTCCCCCTACACCCATAATTACACCAAAGAAAAAGAGTAGTGTATCAAACTCAACATCCTTGATCTTATTAAAAATATCAAACTTATCATCATACTGATTTACGCTATCACTAATTTTTAGCCAAAAACCGAGTGCCATGAGAGCACCAAGACCCATCATCATCCCCATAAAGGGTGGAAGATGAAGAAATTGATGAAAGCTGACAGCTGTAGCAATCGTCAAAATCCCAAATGTTATAATTCTCTTGGAACCTACCTTCATTTTTACCTTGACGATTTCTCCTTGAGGGACCTCTTTAGGTACAAAAGGATACATACAGGCAGCAACGATTACCCAGTTCAGAATCGATGGAATAATGATGTAGGAAAATTGAGAGGTAGGCACATGCCCTGCCGTCCAAACCATTAAGGTGGTAATATCACCGAAGGGGCTCCATGCACCACCGGCATTGGCAGCAACAACGATATTCACAAAAGCCGGGACAATGAACTTTTTATTGTTTCCCCCAACTGCACTTGCAACAGTTGCCATCAGCAGCGCACTTGTCAGGTTATCAGCAATGGGTGACAGGCAGAAGGTAATACCACCTGTCGCAAGAAAAAGTGACCTGTAACTCATCCTCTTACTGAGCATCCATGTTCTCAAAGCCTCAAAAACATTTCTCTCAGCCAGTGCATTAATATAGGTCATAGCAGCAAGAAGAAAGAAGAAAAGCTCACCAATCTCTATGACCAGAAGTTTAACCGCCTCTTCCGCATGATGCTCACCACTGTGAGAAGCTTCATAGATTCCAATTGCCAGCCATATTAACGTACCGGCCAAAAGCACCGGTTTTGACTTTCTAAGAAGTATCTTTTCCTCAAAAATAACGAGCAAATAAGAAACAACAAAGATGGTCAATGCCGCAAACCCTACCCAGGCAGTCATCATGCTGCTATGATCCATATAATTTCTCTAATTATTTTTTTAAAAAGACGAAAGTCCAAACTACAAACAGGGCAATAAATCAACAAAAAAGTCATACAAAGCGTTAAAAAAGGGCCCTGACTTCTTTGTTTACATCATTCATTTTGAAGCCATGGTTTCAAGACGCCTTACCCTGTCCTCAATTGGCGGATGAGTACTAAAAAGGGACATAAGGCCTTTCCCTGTTAGGGGATTGACGATGAACATATGAGCCGTCGCTTCCTGAGTTGATTCATTGACATGCATAGGAATCTGCTTAGACCCCATTTCCAGCTTTTTCAATGCACTGGCCAGGTAATCAGGTCTACCGCAAATCCTGGCACCTTCACTGTCTGCACCATACTCTCTAGATCTTGAGATAGCCATTTGAACAATCATAGCGGCAATAGGTGCAATGATCATCATGGCTATCATAACGGCGGGATGTGTTCCACCCTCTTCATCGTTATTTCTACCACCACCAAAAATCAGAGCCCATTGCGCCATATTTGCCAACATACTGACAGCTCCAGCAATGGTAGCCGCAATACTTCCCACAAGGATATCCCTGTTTTTGACGTGAGCAAGTTCATGCGCCATGACGCCTTCCAACTCTTCCTTCGTAAGCAGTCTCAAAATCCCGGTAGTGGCTGCAACTGCCGCATGCTCCGGGTTTCTTCCTGTGGCAAAAGCATTAGGTGTATCCTGGGGAATAATATAAACTTTGGGCATAGGTAAATTTGCCTTCTGTGACAGATCTTTGACCATATTATAAAACTGTGGCTCCTGACTTTCCGTCACTTCCTGAGCCTTGTACATGGAAAGAACAATCTTGTCAGAAAACCAGTAAGATCCAAAATTCATAACAAGAGCAATAACAAATGCAAAGACGGCCCCACTTTGGCCTCCCAGAGCCCCACCAGCCCACACAAGTATTAAGGTTAATGCTGTCTAAAAGCATTGTTGTTTTTATTGTGTTCATTCCTTTTTCTCCCCCCTTTTGAGCTAAATTACCTTTCCTGTTAAAGAGGAGCAGCAGACACTGCCCCTCTAATTCTTTACAGGAGGTTTCTTTTTATCATTGTTTTTTTGAACCTATATTGATACCAATAATGACAAAAAGTTCACTCATTTAAGAGATAGAATTAACGATTCCATTCAGTGTAGCGCTTGGACGCATGGCGGCTGAGGCCCTGGCATCGTCAGGATGGTAGTAACCACCGATGTCCTGAGGCTTGCCCTGGGCGCCGATGAGTTCGTCATTG
>JAOUBX010000044.1 GCA_029860075.1 Deltaproteobacteria bacterium
ATCAACTTCATTCTCTCATCCATAGGTTTCGTATCTTTCCAGGGCATAGGCATTTCCTCCTCTCCCTTTATTATACTGTTACCTATGTCTATATGTTATTCTGTTACCCATCTTACTAGGTTGTACCACCCCCAACCCCCTCCTTGAATAAGGAGGGGGCTTTTTTCTAGCCCTTCACAACACCAAGAGGCCTTAACTTAACTAAAGGTTTAATAAGGTCAAGCTCTGACTCGATAACTGTATCGATATCCTTGTACGCCTGAGGTGCCTCACCCAGATCATGGCTCCCCTTCTCCTTGCCGTGTCTCACCTTGTTCCAGCGGTCAAAGACAATTCCTTCCATGGCCTCGTTGCATTCCTCGACGGAAAGACGGCGTGAGGCCTCATTCCTTCCCATGGCACGACCCGCACCATGAGAGCAGGAAGTGAAGGAGTCACTGCTCCCCAGGCCTTCTACTATGTAAGAGGGGCTTCCCATTGATCCGGGAATAATACCAGCTTCGTTTGTACGTGCCGATGTAGCCCCTTTACGGTGAACCCAGACATTTTTGCCAAAATGATTTTCGATACCTGCATAGTTATGGTGAATGTTTATGGGACATTCAAATTCAGTGTCAGGAAAGCTTTCACTTAAGGCCTCCTTGAAAGACTCCATAATTCTTCGCCTGTTTTCTTTTGCATAATCGAGTGCAAAATTCATGTCTGTAATGTAGGCCTTACCTTCCTTCGAGGAAAGGGGAAGAAAAGCGAGGTCCTTATTGGGGATCTTTGATTTCAACTTGTCATTGAGGCTCATTGCCACCTGGTTGTAGTACCGTGCGATCTGGTATCCCAGGTTTCGAGAACCCGAATGAATCATGAGCCACACATACCCGTCATCTCCCTCCTGTAGTTCAATGAAGTGGTTTCCCCCTCCAAGCGTTCCAAGGTTTCTGTTTGCCAGCTTCCAGATATGCTCTGAATACCATTTACGGTCTTGTGGGTTTTCAATTTTTTCATCAAAGCCATTCCAGTCCTGCTTTTTCTTGTGGGCCTTTCCCTCACCACAGGGGACAAGTTCCTTTACTCTGGTGACTATCTGCCGGATCAACTCCCTCGATGTTTCAGTCACGGGGAGATCTGTTTTAACAGCTCCCATACCGCAGCCAATATCAACGCCAACGGCATTGGGTATGACAGCGTCTTCACAGGCGATAACGCCACCGATAGGCATACCGTATCCCTGGTGGCAGTCGGGCATTAAGGCCACATGTTTAAATATAGCAGGATGTTTAGCCAGATCTTCAGCCTGTTTTAAGGCGCCATCTTCAATTTCACCACACCATGATTTAATAGGAACCCTGTAATTATCTTCATTTTTTACCCATTTCATAATATTACCTCTTTATTCGTTGTTAAATAGCTTGATTTCCCAAAGTCCCTCTTCCACTTCATCCATGGTAATATCGACTTTTAGAAATTTGCCAATTACCTCTGCATTTGTCCTGGTATGCTCCGTTGGTGAAAGAGTGGTGAACCTTCCTCCTCCTGCTATAGCCATTGGTATCAGTAGCTGGTCTGCCAGATATTTCCCTGCCACTGCCTTAGATTCAATGTATTGCCTGGCACGGTTTGCCGCTTTTTTTGCTACCTTTTCAGCCTTTACGCCCCTTTCACCAAAGCCTGTAAAAACTTCTCTCATATTTTCAGACTCAACCTCAATGGTTATTACATTGCCCGGACCAGGTGAATCTTTGACGGTCTTTGCCTGAATGCAGGTTTTATCGAGATTAAAATAATCCATGACAATTTTTAGTTCTCTGTGAGCAATTTTTTCAGGTATCTGTGATGTAAGAGCCCTGGCTTTTATTCCAATAAGTTTGCCACGTGAAAGCAGTTCAATCTTTTCAAGTCTGTCAGCAGGATTTACAAGTACCTTAAACCTTCCTCCTCCGGCAGGATAAAAACCATGCTTTTCAAGGGATATGGAAACCTGAACACCCATTCTCTCCAAAAGTGGCAGAAAGGCCTTTTCGAGAAAATCAAAGGGTGGGGCCATAGGATTATGAGTCCCACCTTCAAGCACGATCTCTGACGGCCCTTTAGCCACCATAAGTGCAGGAAGTATTGACTGCAAGACAAGTGTACAACTCCCGGCAGAACCGATGGCAAAGTGGTATTTACCATTTTTGATTTGTTCAGGTTTAAAGGTAAGGCTCGTAGAACGGATTTCATTGCCCTCTGCCCGCGCATTTCCTATCTCAACGGCGGCATTAACTGCCGTCAGGTGCTGCCGCATAAGTCCCGGCTTTCTCCTTTTTGCCCTGATGTTTTCTATGCAGAATGGTTTGCCCGTTACGAGGGATAGGGCCAGCGCTGTTCTAAGTACCTGCCCGCCTCCTTCACCGTATGAACCATCAATATTAATCATTTTTATTTCTCCTTTTTCCTTAGCTGCCGGGTCGCCCCCTGACAAATTCAGGGGCGACCCACCGACAGCAGGCCGACTGAATTGTACTTCATTAGAGCAGGTTTACCACTCTGTCGGCCAGACCTTTTTCTCCTAAAACTACACTCAATTTAGAATTACCGGCAATCTTTTCAAGGAAGTCCAGTTCCTTAAGCCTCATAAGTGTGGGGTTGCTCTCAAGTATACGTGCTGTGTTTGCCTGACTTCTCATGGCTGCCGTTTCTTCCCGGCGCATAATCAGGTTTGCATGGGCTGCTTTTTGAGCCTCGATGACCTTGTTCATGAGTTCCTTCATTTCACCTGGCAGGATAATATCCCTGATGCCAAGACTGACAATCTCTATTCCAAATTCCATGCTACGTTGACGGATTGTCTTCTCCAGCTCCTGAGATACATTCTCCCTGTCAGTGAGAAGGGTATCAAGATCATAACTCCCGATGACGGCCCTGATAGCAAGTTGTGCCTCCCTGTAAATAGCCTGACGACTATCATCACTGGCAATGACTGACTTAAGGGGGTCTGCAATGCGGTAATTTACGACAGCATTCATCCTGAGCGATACCTTGTCACGGCTCATAATTTCCTGACCCGCTACATCAAGTACGGTTTCCCGTATATCTACATGGTAAACCTTGACCTTTCCTATTCCTTTCCAGAAAAGGTGTTGACCCGGCCCTAATGTGTCGACAAACTCTCCATCCCTGAAGTATAGCCCTTTAAATCCCTCATCAACGAATACCATATGGAACCTTTCCGTTGCATCAGGTGAGTCTGCTATGCTTTTGCGGCTTTTATGGATAAAGCGGATCTCGCTGGCATCAATTATTTCAATTTTTACTTTCCTGAAGGTTGTCCAAAGAGCATATAGCCCTGGAGCAAGAACCTTTTCAAAGCGTCCATCTATCCAGACAAGGGCACGCTCTGAATCTTTAAGGTCTATTGTGGTCACTTCTTCATCTAACAAGCCTGACTTTACCATAATGTCGAGCTTTTCATGGGTAAGCCATGGATCCCTCATGGAGACGACATCTACCTTTATCTTGTTAAGAGGATCAACAAAACGGTGCTTACCCTTATCAAGCAAACCCATAAATTCCTGTTCTTTAAAATAGAGTCCTTTCTCATAGGAATGAACTTTCTTTGTTTTTATGATTAGCATTTTTAAAATCCCTCCTTCAATTTCTTAATTATCTATCACCGGGAAATAACCCTCCGGAAGCGTTCCCTCTTTCAGCCACACCTTCAGGTGCGGAGCCAAGCTTGAGTTTTCTTCTGCTTAAGGCTGCCTTTAGCGTCCACCTTTATTTGCAGTAACTTCTTTCACTGTCATCACTCAAAAGGCTTCAGTCTGTAGGTCTGCCTAAAGCAGGCAGAAAGCGGTATCTGCTTGCTGCATGGCACCTTTAAATGCTGCCCTGTCAGGTTTTGAAATCCTCACCCTTTGGGGAGTGACTTTACTAATGCCTTAACAGGGCCGGTCAAAAAAGGGGCGCTTCCTTCAGGTCGATATTGGCGATCATTACGATCAAAGGGGTTTTTAGCCCCTGCTTGGCGCAGGACTCGAACCTGCAACACTCACAGTATGGTGTCGTATCAACCGCAAATTATCATTCTCAGAGTCATTCATAAAGTCCAAGGCAAGGCGCAGTCATGCAAAAATAGTTATTCATATTTTAAATGGCTGCAACGCCGCATTGGGCTTTATGGGTGTCTCCCTTCGGGCGATATGATAAGTGGCCATCTACTGCGTCGTACTCACTTGAATTAGTAACAACTAGTCCTGCGCTCGTACGTCTTGCATATGACCACTTCTCATATCGCTGAGATTGATAATTTGCGGTTGACACGACACTCATGTGATGCTCTACCCATTGAGCTAACCAGTTCCCAATACCGGCCTTTGTCAGATCCCATGTCCGGTACACACAATGTTAATCTTTCAAACAGTGTGTGCCGCTGGCCCGGCGGTATGAGCTTTTTAAAGAACCTGATAGCGGGCATTTCCGCCATCTCTTGCCTTCTATAATGGCAACTCATGTGCCAACTTTATAAAAAAAGCCAAAATACTTCTTAACTATCTGTAATAACGAATATAATTTATTTTTACAGACAATTCTGTCTTGACAACTGTTCTCGAATAATGCATATTTCTTATATGTATTTATAAGAAAGTATAAAATTAGATATGAAAAAAACAGTGGCAATTGGTTTGCTAGGAACCATGATGGATCAGGGCAAAGATGAGAAGCGCTGGCAGCGGTGGCGTCCGACGGTATCCCTTTGTCAGCATGAGGAATTGCTTATAGACCGCCTGGAGCTACTCTACGAAAAACGCTACTCTTCAATTGTGAAACAGGTTGCTCAAGATATTAAAGCTGTGTCGCCGGAAACAGAAGTAGTCCCTCAAAATGTACATTTTAGAAATCCCTGGGATTTTGAGGAGGTCTATGGTGTCCTTCACGACTTTGCCAGAGGCTACACTTTTGATGTAGAGAACGAGGATTATCTTATCCATATTACGACGGGAACACATGTGGCCCAGATATGCCTCTTTCTCCTGACCGAGTCTCACTACTTTCCTGCAAGGCTGATTCAGACCAGTCCGGCGGGAAGGCAAAAGGTTGAAGGTTCTTATGCCATTATCGATCTCGATCTCTCAAAATACGACCAACTCGCCATGCGCTTCAGGCAGGAAATCAAGGACGATATCTCCTTCCTCAAGTCCGGCATAGAAACAAGAAATGAGGCTTTTAACAGTCTTATTGAAAGGATAGAGCGCGTTGCCATGCACTCCATCGACCCAATTCTCCTCATGGGGCCCACAGGGGCAGGTAAGTCAAAGCTGGCCCGCAGGATCTACGATCTCAAGCAGAGTCGGCGACAGTTGGCGGGAAATTTTGTCGAAGTCAATTGTGCCACGCTCCGGGGGGACGGTGCCATGTCGGCTCTTTTCGGCCACAAAAAGGGAGCTTTTACAGGGGCCATTGAGGGGAGGGAAGGGCTTTTAAGGGCTGCCGACAAGGGAGTTCTCTTTCTAGATGAGGCAGGAGAACTAGGGCTTGATGAACAGTCCATGCTTTTAAGAGCCATTGAAGAAAAATCATTTCTCCCTGTCGGAGCGGACAGGGAAGTCAATAGCGACTTTCAACTGATCTGCGGAACGAACCGGGATCTTCAAAAAGACGTTGCCCATGGACGTTTCAGGGAAGATCTTTTTTCCCGTATCAATTTGTGGACCTTTAACCTTCCTGGACTAAAAGAACGCCCTGAAGATGTAGAGCCCAACCTCGATTATGAACTGGACCGTTTTGCCGAGAGAAATAATCTGCATGTTACCTTTAATAAAGAAGCCAGAAAAGGCTTTCTTGATTTTTCTACATCCCCCGAAGCTTCATGGTCGGCCAACTTTCGAGATCTAAACAGTGCCGTCACCCGAATGGCAACACTCTCAAAAGGAGGACGGATAAGGGAAGAGGAAGTTCTTGAAGAAATGGGACGGCTGAGGAAATTGTGGAGCAAACCGGAAAAGGGAGAAGATGTTTTAATTGAACGACTTGGAGAAGAAAAGGTTGACCGTCTTGACCGTTTTGACCGGGCGCAACTGGCCGATGTGCTGAGCGTATGCAAGCAATCCAAAAGCCTATCCGAGGCGGGGCGTATTCTTTTTAACGTATCAAGAAAAAGCAAGAAAACCAGCAATGATGCCGACAGGTTGCGAAAATATCTTACGCGATTTGATATTAACTGGACTGATTTGCAATGAAGAGGATGTATCATTGAAAATTATTGAAAACAAACTGATAGTTAAAATGAAGTTCGGTTCTCATCTTTATGGAACAGCAACCTCTCATTCGGATGTGGATTACAAAGGTATTTTTCTGCCGACCAGGGAAGAAGTTCTTCTCGGTAAAATAGCGAAATGTCATAGCTACACCTCGGGAGAGGAGGGTGCAAAAAATACGAAGGATGATATTGATATTGAACTCTATTCTCTTCATTTTTTTATTAAGCTCGCCTGTGATGGTCAGACCGTTGCCATGGATATGCTTCATGCCCCTCAAGATATGTTGATTGAATCGTCGCCCATCTGGGTTGATATTGTTAATAATCGAGAGAAATTCTATACTAAAAACCTTAAATCCTTCATTAATTATGCCCGCCGTCAGGCAAGCAAGTATGGTATTAAAGGTTCCAGGTTGAGTGCTGTGAGAACCATTCTTGATCTGCTTGAAAAAGAAGATTCTTCAAAAAAGATGAGGGAAATCTGGCATATGCTCCCCGAGCTTGAACACTGTTATCATGTTGCACCTAATCCCGATGGTATGAGGCAGTATCAGGTATGCGGAAAATATTTTCAGGAATCTGCTGCCATCGATTACGTCATCCCCATTTTGCAAAAGTTCAGTAACGATTATGGAGGAAGGGCGAGACAGGCGTCGGAAAATAAAAATGTCGACTGGAAGGCTGTTTCTCATGCCTTAAGGTCAGCATATCAGACCAGGGAAATACTGACCTACAAGAGGATTACTTTTCCATTAAAGGAGGCTGAACTTTTAAAAAAGGTCAAAGAAGGTAAGATGGATTATATGTCGGAAGTTGCGCCCCTTTTAGAGGATTTAATGGATGAAGTTGAAAGTCTGGTCGCCGAAAGCTCACTTCCTGAAAAAGTTGATCAGAAGTTCTGGGATGATATTATTTGCAATACCCTGGAGAAAGAGTTGTTTGGATAGATCGATATGAAAGAAATTATTATTAAAGAACTGGAAAAAATTGAAAAAGAGTTTCATGTCAGGATCATCTATGCCTGTGAGTCAGGCAGCCGTGCATGGGGATTCCCATCAATGGACAGTGATTATGATGTACGTTTTATCTACGTTCACCCAAGAGACTGGTATCTTTCCATCGGTGAGAGACGGGATGTTATCGAGCGTCCTATCGATAGTGAGCTGGATATTGGTGGTTGGGATATTCGAAAGGCCCTCAAGCTCCTGAAAAAATCAAATTCCCCTCTTCTGGAATGGATTTCTTCGCCTATAGTTTACCGTCAGATTGGGTCCGTTATGGCTCCCTTCAGGGATCTATCGGAAAAGGCTTTTTTGCCTGAATCTTCATTTCACCACTACCTCGCCATGGCGAAAAAGAAGGTGTCTGAGATGCAGGAGGAAGAGAAGGTTCGTGCTAAAACGGCTTTCTACGCATTGAGGCCACTTTTATGCTGCACATGGATAGTTGAATTTGGAACCCAGCCTCCAATGAAAATCGATGAACTTCTATCAGTCTTTATTCCCCATGGTGATTTGCGTGATTACCTCGATGAATTAATAGATGAAAAAAGCAGGAACACTGAATCCTTTCTTATAGAGCCCTGTACTGAATTGGATGACTACCTTGAACTACAGTTGAGTGAGCTTCAGTTGAATGTGCCTAAAAATCCCGAAAAACTTAAAACTGAAGTTTTTGATGAAGTTTTCAGGGACGTTTTGAGAACGGTTGAAGAATGAAACCCAACATAGATAACAATAAAAATATATTGAAAAAGATATGAATGTAGTTGCTTGGCATTGTCATCTTTGCAATAGAGAAACTTACAAAGATCCACCAAGGTTTTGCCATGTTTTGTAATTTGCCAGTGTACTCTTATTGTTATTCAAAACAATTGATTAAAGGCTTATTGAATATGAAAGTATGCCCCAATTGTTCACCAAAAAAATCTAATGATAATAAATCATTATCCGACAGCTAAGGACTCTCTTTCTTCCTTCAGTGCTATGGCTGAACTTCTACCGCAGTGGCAACAAATCGATATTCTTTAATGGGTTCTTTGATCTTTTCGATCTCTTCCCTGGATTTGCCTGCATCCTGAGCAAAGTGTCTGGCTTGGGAAACTTCCATAATTTCCACATGGAGCCTTCCCTGGGCCCGGACCTTTTTACCCTTAAGATCGTCAGGCACAAAAAAACCGTAGTCTTTAAAAGTCACCCTCACAGCACCTTGCTCGGATTGCAAAACCATCCAGCATCCCTTAACCTGGCACAGCTTGCTTACCTTGCCTTCAAGTAGTACCTCCCGGTTCTTTATTTCATCGAAATGCTCGATGGCATAGGCCAGTGAAACGCTTTTGTTAAGGGTAATTGACGATCCATAGGTAGCAGGCGCCCCGGACTTTTCCCCATTGGACACTCCCGTTACCAACAGACATAACATGATAAAAAACAAGCTAAAGGTCTTCATAATCACCTCAATAATTATTTTTTCAGGACTCTTTCATGTGTCAGGGCACGACCTGGAAGAGGATTACTTTTTGAGGCAATTTAGCATAAATAAAGAGTCCATGTAAATTTTTTTTGGCACCCCTACTCATCTGTGTAATCTTTCCTTAAAGCAATATCCCCTCCATACTCTTTTGCAAGGCCGCTGATAATTTTTACTTGACCTAATACTGACTAAAGTATAATAATGACTGTAGTCAATTATTTGAGGTGATATTATGGCAAGCCAGGCAGAGCGACGTGCCAAGACACGTAACAAAATTATCAAGGCAGCAAAGAAGCTTTTTGACAAACAGGGTTTTGAATCTACCTCTGTGGACCAGATTGTCAACACTGCCAACGTTGCCAAGGGAACTTTCTACCAGTATTACGACACAAAAATTGAAATTCTGGCCGATGTTATCCGTGATGAAGGATCGCAGCAGACCCGTGAGGCTTTGGAAAAAGCCGCTAAGGGTTCACCGGTCATTCCCATTTTGGAAGCTTATATCCAGACGCTGTGTGAGTGGTTTGAAGGGCATAGCAAGATTGCCGAGGCCTTGATTTTTTCCAGCCTCAAAACGATTGGAGATAAAGAACTTTGTGATTCACACCGTTACGGTCGCAGCTTTTTGATGGAACTCATGAAGCTGGCGCAAAAGCAAGGGGCTGTGCGTGATGACGTACCGGCGGGAGAACTGGCAAAAGTACTGGGAGGATCGCTTGCCTTTTCTGTGCTGGCATGGTGCAAGAATCCGCAGCCCCGTGCGCTTGTAGAATCGATGAATCACAGCCTGGAGATATTTCTTCATGGCGCGAAAAAGGGGGACTTTAATGACTAAGTGGATGATGGATTGGAAGCA
This sequence comes from Deltaproteobacteria bacterium, assembly GCA_029860075.1. NCBI lineage: Bacteria > Pseudomonadati > Myxococcota > Myxococcia > Deltaproteobacteria bacterium. The sequence goes on from JAOUBX010000044.1 coordinate 9,561, forward strand.
GGCTGCTGAGGGTACACGTGAGCAGTGCGGTGGTAAAGGCTGGAACCTGGCACAACTGCACAATTATGGTTTTCACCTTCCAAAGGGGGGGGTCATAATTACCGATCTCTACGAAGAAATTATCAATACCGGTAAGATCAAAAATTTTATTGCGTTAATCAAAGACAGGCCTGACAATGAATTCACATCACCCAAACATGCGCTGCTCATAGAACTGAAAGATGAATTCCTGAAAGTAAAACTCCCCGAGAATTTCAGGGTCGAGCTTGAGGACTTTCTGGCACGCTGCGGTTTAACATCGGAGGCGATAGCTGTCAGATCCAGTGGTACCCTGGAAGATGGAAGTGAAAACTCCTTTGCCGGTATTCATGACAGTTTTCTTAATGTTATCGGTCTGGAAAATGTGGAGTCGGCAATTCTTAAATGCTACGCCTCGCTCTGGTCGGCCCGTGCTATCAGCTATCGGCGAAAAATGAACATCAGTGACGACGCTATTTCTGCTGCCCTGGTCATTATGGGAATGGTAAATGCCGAATCGGCCGGTGTTGCCTTTACCTGCGATCCAGCCACAGGGAGGCGCGATGTGATGGTAATTAATGCTAACTTCGGGTTGGGTGAATCTGTCGTTTCCGGTGTTGCAGAACCCGATCAATACCGGCTCAACCGCTACCATAAGAAGCTTATTGACCGATATATTGGCAATAAGGAAAAGACCTCCCTTATGAAGGAAGGGGGGGGCACGGCGCTTGTCCCTGGAAAGAACAGTCCGGTCCCCTCTTTAACCAATTCCCAGGTCGAACAACTTGCCCGTCTGTGTGACCGGGTATTTCACCTGCTCGGCAAAGGTGAAGCGCATCAGGATATAGAGTGGGCCTTCGACGGTGATCAGTTTGTGGTATTGCAATCACGTCCCGTAACGGGGATGACTGAAATCATACCGGCTGAATTGAAGAATCAGCCCCTATGCTGGAGCAACGGTAATTTCCGTGATGCCGTACCCATGGTACTGCCCCGGCTATCGAGTGAATTTTGCGATTATCACATCAATGACATTATGCGAAAAAACTTTGATTGCTTAAACTATCCTATCGATCGTGCCGCACGTTTTTCCTGCCAGTTTGAGGGCCGACTTTATTGCAACTCATCGCTTGTGCAATGGTTGTGGTATGACACTTTAGGAGTTGAGCCGGAAAAAACCAATATCAGTTTGGGTGGCCATCAGTATGTCATTCATATTGATAAAAAATGCAAAAGGAACATAAGAAAGAGGCTTTCAAGAATATGGCGAATGATCCTCTTTGTCAAGGCAATGGCCAGCTATAAGAAGAATGCAAAAAAAATCATTGATAGAGAAATAGCATATACAGAGAAATTCAGGGAAAAAGATCTGTCGGCCTTGTCCGATAAAGAACTCATGGAGGCCCTTTCAGGCATTGATTCACGACTTGACGACTATAACAGTTCATTTGTCATGCTCTCCTCCGCCTCGGGCGCCCTCTTTATGCTCGTTCAAACACTGGAAAAGTATTTTCACGACAAGGCCTATTCTCTGGCCAATGCATTGATGGCAGGCATATCAGACATTACCAGTGCAAACCATGGATATGAGTTGCAGGTCCTGGCATCGGTTGCATCAGAGGACGAAGAGGCTAAGCTTTTTTTTGGATCGAACCCTTTTGAGCCGCATCTATGGCAAGAAGCGCTAAGGGAAAGCTCCCCTTTCAGGCAAGCCTTTAAAAACTATCTCCGGGAATATGGTCATCGCGCCATTTATGAAATGGATGTGACGCAACCCCGCTGGCGTGAAACACCTGATTACCTCTTAAAATGCATCAGCAACTACCTGAGCGCAGGATCTCTGTCGAAAATGGAGGACAAAGGAAAGCAGGCATCAGATGAGGCATGGCGGGAAATAAAAGAGAAAGTGCCCCGCTACATGCACCGATATATCAAAAACAGTCTCAAACAGGCAGCCAAGGGGGCCGCATTAAGGGAAATGGGAAAATCAACCTATGCAAGGCACATGGAGATATTGAGATACCTCCTTCTGGAGATGGCTAATCGATTGAAAAAAAGAAATCTCATAGAAAGTGAAAATGATATTTTTCACTGTGCCAGGGCTGAAATCATTGCTGTCTTAAAGGGGGAGTGGCATGGGAGGAACTTAAAGGAGATAGTGCTGGAACGCAAAGAAATCAAGTCAAAACAGGAAGAGCTACCGGCTCCGGACATACTGATCGATGATAAGCCAAAACAGGTGTCCCATGACTTAGAAACTGCCGAAAAGGGGCTGAAAGGCATCGGCGTCGCGGCAGGTATCGCAAAAGGCACGGCCCGCCTTATTGCATCACCCGATGAAGGGCATCGACTAACCCCAGACGATATTCTTGTAGCACCCTCAACGGACCCTTCATGGACGCCGCTTTTTCTCAACGTCTCTGCCATCGTCATGGAGACCGGCGGTTATCTCTCACATGGCGCTATTGTTGCCAGAGAGTATGGCATCCCGGCTGTCGTAAACGTTCCCGGAGCCATGCGCTTGATTAAGGAAGGGGAAAAAGTGGAGATAAACGGCGGCCTGGGTCTTGTCAGAAAGATAAAATGTTAAAGTTTCTTAAATACATATCTCCAGTACTGTTTATTTTTCCAGTTATAGTATTTATTTCCGATGCCCATGCCATTGAGCGCCGCCGTAACCAGTTTCTTGATGAGCAGGGTTATTATGTCTTTATTACGCCTTACAGCCTGCCCGGTATAGGAGGTGGTGCGGGTCTGGTGGGCGCCGTGTCCAATGTGGCCAACAGTTATACCGACCTCTATACCTATATCCTTGATGGTGATCTGGAGGGAGGTGGTTTTGCGATTTCTGACGTTCATATCCTTTCTAAAAGACTCGTCTTTGATCTGACGGGTTCAAAGTTCAGAAAGATCATAATTTAAAGGTTTAACACACGCGGTATTGGTGGTGATGAAGATGACTATACCTTGCTCGAACTGGATGAAAACGATTTCCTCGGTGCCAGGCTGACAAGTATTTTTTTCGATCGTATGCTGGAATTCTATGTAATGGGCTATGACGGTAAATGGCATACATCCAAACTGCGTGATTCCCATGGGAATGTAACGCAAGACCTTAAAGACAGTGATACTCTGGATTACGGTGTAGGTGTTGTTGGCATGCGTATCGATTACACCGATGATTACCAGAATCCCCGTGTAGGGCTTCGTTTTGATTTTAATGCCAGAGAGATGACTAAACGGGAAAAGTATCTTCCCGATCAGTATGTAATGCAATACAGTTTGACAGGTTACATCCCTTTCAGGAGGTGGGATACGCTGGTGCTTAATTATTTTCAGGGTGATTCCGTGGTACGGTCCATAGGAGAAACAGATAGGGCAGAGGTAGAACGGATATATGGTTATAACTGCAGTACCGGCACACCTGCCGAGCAACAGGACTGCAATGATGTAATCGATACCATTATCGACGGTAATCGCTATGGTACGGCCGGAGGGTTGGGTGGTACGAGCCGTCTGCGCGCCTATCCCATGGACCGCTACCAGGGCGCTCATATCCGCTTTATCGGCGTGGAGTATCGTTGGAATATTACGGAGGAATCGACCCCCTTTAATATCTGGATTGCAAAAGATATACGTACATCCTTCCAGATGGCTTTTTTTTACGAAATGGGCATGGTAGCTGATAGCAGGAGCAACCTTTACGACAAGTATCGCTCCAATACCGGGTTAGGCTTCAGGATGGTAACGGAAGGCGGTTTTGTTATTCGCGGTGATGTTGCTACAGGCCGCGAAGGGCCAGGTGTCAGTATTATTATCGGTTATCCCTGGGAGTCATTTTAAGTTGAAAAATTCATCTGCTCCTATTGACTCATTAGAAAATGTTGCCAAAGGTATAGCCCTGTAAAGTGGGTACGAACTTTGTGCCCACGCGGTAGAAAAAAGGGGGTGAAAAAATGGGAACAGGTTGGCTTATTCTAACAAAACTAACCCTTGCCATGTTTATCCAGAAAAGCATTTACAAAGGTAGTCGCTTAAGGTATAAAAAATAATCAAACTTTTTGTGGAAAAAGAAATGGGGAAAGAGAAAAAAACAGAAAGCCCGGATCGGTAACGGTTTCGGGACTTTTTATGGATAAGACTGGTTGAAACAGTCGCTTTCCCTATTAATTTAACTGAGTAAAACCAATATATATTAAGAAATGAAGATTGCGATATGAAACAAGACATGCTTCAAGCAGTAATTGAGCAGCTCGATTTTAGCAATGGACAGCTCTTTAGCACTGTAGAAGTCTCTCGTGGATCGCTTAGCCGGAAGGATTGGCTGGACAAAGGAGATTGGCTTCTTTCTGCCCAAAAAGCTGGAGTGGAGTATATCTTTTTTGTTGAGAACAACCCCGTTGCAGTTTTTGCACGGAGCAAAAAGTCAGATGAAGAGAAAATTGCAGTTTTCAATAAAATTTGGTGTTTGGCACGACCTCGCCTTCTATTTCTGGAATCAGAAGGTGAGCTTTCTGTTATAGACCTGGCACAAGCCCCGATACGGCAAGAATGGAACGTCGATAAACAAAAACTTACCGCATTAGAGATATTGACATCCGTTGAGAAGGTTGCACGTAAATTACAAAAATATCACCGTGACAATATTGAAACAGGCAAGGTCTTTGAGCATGGACGATTTGGTGATTTAAAACATCGGGCCGATCAGGCGTTGATTGCTGACTTGAGGACCGTCAGGGGTGAATTGATGCAGGCAGGCCTTCACGGTCCCAAAATGCAATATGCCCATGCTCTAATCGGACGATCCATATTTATTCGTTATCTGGAAGACCGGGGCATTTTAACTGAAGAGTATTTTTCTAAAGTTGCTGGATCAAATCCGACATGGCAGACACTATTACAAAATCCTTATTCACGTGACCAAATGGATTTCTCCGGCGTTAAAGCAAAATATCCACGTGTACTTCAGGATAAGGATTTTACTTATGCATTATTCCGCATGCTCTCGATAGATTTTAATGGAGATATGTTTCCTGACATTGATGAGGAAGAAAAAAATATTGAGGGCAGGCACCTGCAACTCATACAAGAACTTTTATATGGTGATGTTGGCTCTCAGAAAAAGCTGTTTTTTTACTCCTATAAGTTCGATATCATCCCGCTCGATCTGATCAGTGCGATCTATGAGGAATTTTACCATGCATCAGCAAGTGCGAACGAAAAAAAGAGCAAGGCACGGCAAGACGGAGCTTACTACACCCCGCCGGCACTGGCCGAATTCGTTCTGTCAAGAATACTGACTGATGAAGTGTTACAGAAAAATCCGAGAATACTAGATCCGGCATGTGGCTCCGGGATATTTCTGGTTGAAGCATTCCGTCGAGTTGTTCGTTATCGGCTATATCAAAAGAAATCTTCTCTACATTTCAGCGAATTGAAGGAAATACTCGGAAGGCAGATTGCAGGCATTGAGGTCAATGAAGAAGCAGCCCGAATCACCGCATTCAGCTTATACCTTGCCATGCTGCACTATCTGGATCCACCATCCATTTTTGAACACATCCTGAATGGAGATAAACTGCCAAACCTGATTATGTCAGCGAATGAGTTAGACAATCATTACAACAGCATCCATGTGGCTAATGCGTTTGCTCTCGACAATAAAAACGTAGGAGAAATTGATGTTGTGGTGGGCAATCCTCCATGGGGTGCGCCCAATAATCCAAGTAAGGGTGCCAAAGATCGTCAGCGCATCATGCTGGACTGGTGCAAAAAAAGAAAATACCCCATTGGAGACAACGAACCATCCCAGGCTTTTCTTTGGCGATCGCTGGATTTCCTGAATAAAGAAGGCCGGTGCGCCTTGTTGACCTCTGCTGGGGTTCTTTTCAACCATAGTTCAACCACACAGACGTTCCGCCGAGAATGGATGAGCAGAGTTTGCATTACGGAAGTATTCAACTTCTCTCATGTGCGGAAATTCTTCTTCAAGGGAGCAGATTCTCCTTTTGTGATGATTCATTTCAAGAATGGTGAACAAGGTAAAACTCCGGTTGAATACTGGTCCCTAAAACAGGTGGCTTCACTTAAGGAAACACAAGCAATCCTGCTGTCGAAATATGATCGAGCTTATTTGACGGGACAAGACCTGACCGACAATAAAACATGGAAAGCTAATTGGTTCGGTAGACATGCGGATACAGTGTTTTTTCATCAGTTTCATAATTTTAAAACATTATTAGATCACATAGATAGGAGATTCTCAGGCCAAGGGATATCACCCAATCCTCCCCAAAAAGCTACAGACGATTTGCCAAGAAATTTATTGGTACAATCTTCATTTAGTCGTTTCAATGATTCTCTACAGTTTAAAAATTTACCCCTGCGTGTATACAGACTAGGAAAAATAGAAACATATACTGGCCCACGTTTATTAATTAAAAGAGGTATATCCGAAAAGGGGGAGACAAAAGGTACTGTTGTTGCCAGATATGAATCTAAGAATTTTTGTTTTACAAACGCAATTAATGGAATCAAATTAATCAATAATGAAGAAACACAATATTTACTTTTTCTTGGTATCTTGTGGTCATCATTCAGTAGATATTTTTATTTCAATATCTCAGCAAATTGGGGGTTGTGGCATCATGAAATTCACCTTGATGATGAATTGCTTCAACTCCCCATTCCTAGTCGTCTACGGGGAAAGGAAGCAAACCACGTTGTCTCCATCGTCAAAAAACTCCGAAACTACCAGCCTCAGGTACAGGACGTATTATATCCTGATGGTGTTCCGCAAAATGAAATCGAATTACAGCGGCGTAAATGGGAAGCGGAACTTGATGAGGCTGTCTTTGATTTGTACGGTTTTACCAAAGAACAGCAGGATTTGATCCGTGATTGCTGTGAAGTGACTCTGCCATTCTTTTATCAGCCTTATAACAGTGTTGGCGCTATGCCAGGAGTAAAAGGCAGTGATACTTCCTGGATAAAACACTATGCTGAACGGTTTGCCCGACGCTGGCAACCTTATCTGAATCAAGACGAAATTCTGCGGGCTGACCTTCACATTGGCGCGTCCGGTAATATGGTCGCCATAGAATTTTACCCGGCAGACTTGGGCGATGAGTGGAATCTATCACCCAAAACAGATTCTTGGGGGCATGTTCTGGAAGAAATCAGCAAGTCATTACCACGTCCCATGGGGACATCTCAAATCCTGCTTGATGGGATCGTCCATATCGTGACAGATAACAGCATCATAGTTATAAAACGCAACGAGAAACGATTCTGGACACGAAGTCTGGCCTACGAGGATGCTGAGTCCACATTGGCCAAGCGTATGCTGGAAACAATGCCTGAAAAGAGTGGTGTTGAATAGTGGCCAGAAAAACACGAAAAATTGGTGGGTTTGCTCAGCTATGGCAGCGACATGAAAATCTCTATCATTCTATATGCTGCAATGCTCTTGCACAGCTTATTATTACCGATGATCAGCGTAAGGATGAGGATGCCATATCCGAAGCGCTTTGCCCAATCTTACTACAGGTGTGCTTCAGTCATCCTGATAAACCAAAGCCCCCTGAATGGGAACTTCCGATTGCGCCCGTAAGTAGTGTTGACCTTAAAGGAGGTAAAGTCCGAAAGCGTCCGGATTTTACCTGCACACTTGTAAACACATTTGCCGATTCCTGCGAGATGTATGCAATAGCTCTTCACATCGAATGTAAGCGGCTGGGCAAAAAAATTGGCTCATGGGACCTTAATAAAAACTACATCGAAAATGGTGTGAATCGCTTTGACTCCAGAACACATGAATACGGCAAATATGCACCATGCGGGATAATGATAGGATACATCGTAAATTCAGAAAAGAATGATGTTCTTAATGATGTCAATAGTCGTTTGCCGTCAACAATATCGGCACTTAAGTTTTCTTTCGCTACAAAAGTTGAACATTGCGATTCTTTATTCAACCGTAACTGCGTTGCTCCAAAGCAATTCAAACTGATTCATATCTGGGTAGATTTAACTGGTAACGCTCAATAAATGAAATAAGTGTGGGGAAAAGGGGACAAAGGTTCTCTTCAAAGCATTAACGGCGCACCTCTTTAAGAAGTACGCCGTTTTTTATGTAGTGAAAATCTATATTCATGAAGCCAGGAAAGGTATTAAGCTTTAAAACACAAAAAAAGGGTGGGCATAATGCCTACCCTCTTGTTATTAGAAAGGTCTTTTTTTCTCTCTATCTTATGAGTGAACCAAATACTCCAGTTCAGAACCACTGATCTGGTGGAAGTTGAGATATTTGTAGATTCTGTCCGTTGCATCAGCGGTAATCTTCTTGGGAACGATCTCCATATATTCACTTGCTGATGGAAGACGGCCAAGCATGGCAGTAACAGCGGCAAGCTCGGCGCTACCGAGGTAAACCTGTGTACCTGTTCCAAGCCTGTTGTTGAAGTTTCTTGTTGATGTTGAGAATACGATTGTGTTGTCGCCAACTCTTGCCTGGTTACCCATGCAAAGTGAACAACCCGGGATCTCTGTTCTTGCACCTGCAGCGCCATAGATAGAGTAGTAACCCTCCTGCTGTAGCGTTTTCTCATCCATTTTTGTTGGAGGACAAATCCACAGTTTTGTTGGAACCTGACCTTCACCTTGCAGTACTTCACCAAGCGCTCTGAAGAGACCGATATTTGTCATACAGCTTCCGACAAATACTTCATCGATCTTTTAGTTGACAGCTTTCTTTATCACTCTTATTATACGATTAGAATGAATGATGAATACGGTGCTTTAAGTAAAGCTTATTTTAAAGCATAAACATTCATTTCCCATCTTTCACTTTAATCTGAATAAAAGGAGTGCCCTGTGGATAAAATTCTTCTCGTTGATGATTCCGAATTTTTTATTGTTTTAATCAAGTCACTTCTCGATGCCAGAGGCTGTAATGTTCTGACGGCTACTGACCCGAAAGAAGCACTTCAAATTCTCAAACAAGAAAAACCCAAGCTCATACTTCTTGATCAGTACATGCCTGACATGACAGGGGATGAATTTTGCAGGAAAGTAAAAGAGAATGAGGACACGAAAGATATTGCCGTAATTATGCTGACTGTTTCCGATAAAGAGGAAGACAGAGAAAAATGTTTTGCCGCAGGTTGTGATGAATTCATTACCAAGCCAATATGCAAGGAAGAGTTCCTTGCTGTCATATCAAAGTACATACAAATCTATGAGCGAAAACAGGAGAGATATCCCATCTATGAAAGCATGAAATATCACCTTAATGGTGTTGAATATTCAGGTCATGTTCACTCTGTCAGTCAAAGAGGCTGTTTTATCATGGGAGAGGAAATGCTTAGCGAGGATACTCTCATTACATTAAAGTTTCCCATCTCCAAAGTGCACGACGAGGTCAATGTGATAGGAAAAGTGGTCTGGAATTTCGATTCAAAAAAAGAGAAATTTCCGCACATCCCGGAATCAGGTCATGGTATGGGCATCCAATTCATTGAAATCAGTGAAGAGGATGAAGAGGCCATTGCTAAATATATAGCCCTCGGTGATTTTGTAGTATAAATGAGCAAGCGTAATCCGGATACAATCCCGGAAAAAATATAAAACCCGGAATCCGCTCAGCTTAGCGCCATCCACTCTACAATAAAAAACCGTATTGATGGGTTTCGTTTCACTGCACCCATCCTTGATTTAAGCATTTTTAAGAAGGGAAAAACTTAGGCCCGCTTAAGAATCACCGCTCCACCCTGTCCACCACTGATACAGAGGGAAGTTTTGTAGCGTGGGCATTGCCCATTTTACCGAGCTAAGTTAGATGAAAATGGTCCTAATGAATTAGAATAAATAGTTCGTTTAAATTTTCTTCGATAATTGAGCCATCTTCATTAATCCAATCAATCGAATTCATCGACTCTTTCTGAAATTGTATCTCATAACTGGTTTTTTCCCACTCTTGATCTTCAAGAAAAGTGTGCAGTGAGGAGGATTGGAAATTAATGATAATTAATCCATTTTCGTTAGATTTATATTCAGCTTTTGCCAATTTCAATTTTGCCAAGACTTCTTCTCTTTTATCCGTTTTTTCAATAGAAAGGTAATACTCTTTAGGTACACTAACACTGATAAGAGGTATCGCAATTAAAGAATAGATTGATGCAAAGATAATAGATCTTACTGGCCTTGGGCTTGATTCCTCTTCTTTACTCCCTATTTGATTGTTTGTGATAACAACCGTTCCTGCTATAAAGTCATGCAATGCTCTTTTCTTTTTGTTTAACAGTAATACCATTAATTCACTGGCATACCATAAATTCTGAATGTAAAAGAGGATATAACTGAAAAGTGTTGTGTTGGAATGTAGGAATACTGACCTGTCATCAAATGACAGGGTAAAGTAACTTTGTAAATCGGTGAGTGAAAAAAGAGTTGTCAATAATGATATAAGAAGGATTATGCTGAAAAAAATATCAACGGAATTTCTTAGGATTGCTTCTTTAAAGGATATTTTACTTCCATCCAATTTCGTTATGCGAATTCTTGCTATTAATTTTCCGGGAGATATTCCATATTTTGCATTAAGAACAACTATAAAAATAGAAAATGAAAGATAAGTTACAGTTAATATTGAAACTTCTAGAGGAATTGATGGCTGCTCAAATGCCACTATGATTTTATAAAGAATTACAACAAATGAGACATCAATTAAAACTGCAAGGAGTCTTCTCCAAAATCCCGCATAAATCATGTTTAAAACCCCTTTTTAGAAATAGACTAACAGCATAAAGAATGAGAATAGACTAAATCACAATTAAGAAAAGATTGCAATATTTAGGGTGGAAAAGTTTTTTACTTTTTAAAGGGAAGAAGAGATTTAGAGCAAGAGGTAGTGAAATAAAAAAAGGGTGGGCATTTAATGCCCACCCTCTGTTTAATAGAAAGGTCTGTTTTTCTCTCTTTCTTAGTGAACCAGGAATTCCAGTTCAGAACCACTGATTTGGTGGAAGTTGAGATATTTGTAGATTCTATCCGTTGCATCGGCAGTAATTTTCTTGGGAACTATCTCCATGTACTCACTTGCTGATGGGAGACGACCCAGCATGGCAGTAACAGCAGCAAGCTCGGCACTACCGAGGTAAACCTGAGCACCTGTTCCAAGTCTGTTGTTGAAGTTTCTTGTCGATGTTGAGAATACGATTGTGTTGTCACCAACTCTTGCCTGGTTACCCATGCAAAGTGAACAACCCGGGATTTCTGTTCTTGCACCTGCAGCACCATAGATGGAGTAGTAACCCTCTTGCTGAAGTGTTTTCTCATCCATTTTTGTTGGAGGACAAATCCACAGCTTTGTTGGAACCTGACCTTCACCTTGCAGTACTTCACCAAGCGCTCTGAAGAGACCGATATTTGTCATACAGCTTCCAACAAATACTTCGTCGATCTTTTCATTTGGTCTCTTGTCATCAGCTAAAATTTCAGTCAGTGTAGCAACATCATCAGGATCATTAGGGCAACAGAGAATAGGCTCTGTGATCTCGTTAAGATCGATCTCTATGACAGCTGCATATTCTGCATCAGAATCAGCTTCAAGAAGTTCAGGATTTGCGATCCACTCTTTCATCTTATCAGCTCTTCTCTGAAGCGTGTTGGTATCTTCATAGCCTTCAGCAACCATCTGCTCGATAAGTTTGATGTTTGATTCAAGAAATTCGGTGACAGGCTCTTTATTGAGCTTAACGGTACAGGCGGCAGCACTTCTTTCAGCCGATGCATCAGAAAGTTCAAAAGCCTGCTCACATTTAAGATCTTCAAGACCTTCGATTTCCATAACACGTCCGGCGAAGATGTTTTTCTTACCCTTTTTTTCTACCGTAAGATGGCCATCCTGGATAGCCTTATAAGGAATGGCGTTTACAAGGTCTCTAAGGGTGATACCGGGCTGCATTTCTCCTTTGAACCTGACCAGTACCGATTCAGGCATATTGAGAGGCATGCTGCCTGTAACACCGGCAAATGCTACAAGGCCGGAACCTGCGGGAAATGAGATGCCGATTGGGAATCTTGTATGGCTGTCACCACCGGTACCGACTGTATCAGGAAGACAGAACCTGTTGAGCCATGAGTGGATAACACCGTCACCGGGTCTGAGGATAACACCGCTTCTTGAAGTGATAAACTCAGGAAGTGTATGCTGAAGTTTGATATCAGCCGGCTTTGGATAGGCTGCCGTGTGACAGAAGGACTGTAAAACAAAATCGGAACCAAAACCGAGAGCGGCAAGTTCCTTGATTTCGTCTCTTGTCATTGGTCCCGTTGTATCCTGGGAGCCTACCGTTGCAGCGACAGGCTCAACATACATACCCGGTCTTACACCTGCCATACCGCAAGCTTTACCAACCATTTTCTGTGCCAGAGTATAGCCTTTGCCCGTATCGGCAGGTTGCTCAGGCTGAGCGAACATATCAGATGCGCCCAGGCCCAGCGCTTCTCTTGCTTTGGCAGTGAGGCCTTTTCCGATGATAAGAGGAATTCTTCCTCCCGCTCTCATCTCGTCAGCCAATGTATTTGGATTGAGTTTAAATGTGTTTACGGTGGAGCCATCTTTTTCTATGACACCTTCGTAAGGCTTTACAGTGATCACATCACCCGTTTCGAGGTTGGCAACATCAGTCTCGATGGGGAGGCAGCCTGAATCTTCGGCTGTATTAAAGAAGATAGGAGCGATGGTGTTACCGATAACAATGCCGCCTGTTCTTTTGTTAGGAACACCGGGGATATCTCTACCCATGTGCCACTGAACAGAGTTGATACCGGATTTTCTACTTGAACCGGTACCTACAACGTCACCAACATAGGCCAGAGGATGACCTTTAGCTTTCAGCTCTTTCATTGTATCGAGAGGGTTTTCCATCCTTGCAACAAGCATGGAGTTGGCATGTAGCGGGATGTCACTTCTGGTGAAGGCTTCGCTTGCCGGTGAAAGGTCATCTGTGTTTGTCTCACCGGGAATCTTGTAGACCGTTACGGTGATCTCTTTTTCCAGTTCAGGCCTGTTTGTAAACCACTCAGCATTGGCCCAGGACTCGATAACCTCTTTAGCCTTTGCATTGGATGAAGAAAGTTCTACAACGTCATTGAAGGCATCGTAGACCAAAAGGGTGTTTTTAAGTTTATCAGCAGCAAGGTCAGCTACTTCATCAACGGTCAGTGCATCGATAAGAGGTTTAACATTGTATCCACCAAGCATCTGGCCCAGTGCATTTACCGCTTCTTCTTTTGATATTGCAGTTGATATATTTCCCTGTACTACGTCATTTAAAAATGCCGCTTTTACATAGGCCGAGTCATCAACGCCGGGAGCAACGCGTGTAAATAAGAGTTCTTTTAATTTTTCAGTTTCGCTGTCATTTGCTTTTATCAGTTCGATGACTTCTGCTGTCTGCTCAGGGGTGAGTGGAAGAGGTGGTACATTGAGTGCTGCTCTTTCTTGTACATGTTGATCATAGTTTTTTAAAAAATCCATTTTTTTCTCTCCATAAATTAATTAATGAATTGTGAGTCGGCTTCATTTTTTAAAGTTAGAGTTTTTACCATAAAATAGAGATGATTTCAATTGTTTTCGGTGGTTTTAAGCCTTATTTTGGTCAGTTTATAAAGGAAAGGCGATAAATGGGGTATGGTTGAAAAAACTACTTGAAGTCATTGTGACCCCACCCTCTCCCTCAGGGAGAGGGGATATGATCAGTAATTAATTTCTTTACTATCTCCTCAACTTCCTCTCTTGTCCACTCCCTTACTTCAAAAGGTCCTGCAATTTTTACCAGATCGCCTACGGTTTGAAACTGCTTTGGGAATTCCTTTTTAAAGGGGACTGTCAGAAGCAGTAAAAAGAAGAAGAGAAAAACCGAATAAAAGGCGGCCAATTCGAAGTGTTTGTCAGTACCAAGATAGACAGCGGGGAAGACGACAAAAGGCATGGCCAGGTAAATTGCGACCTTGAGCCATGTGGGCCGGTCAATGGGTTTATAGACCTTTTTACGTGAAGATATGGAGGAGAAGAGAATGGCCCAGTTCTTCTTCCGGTTTTTCCTGCCGAAGATGCTTTCGAAGCGAGTGTCAAAACGGATTTGATCCCGTGAAAGGCCGAAGTTTTTCATGAGTGATTTTCTGACCGTATAGAAGCCGTGATCGGGATGGCTCATTTCATCTGTCCAGTTGTTGAGTTTGGAACGAATAAGCTCTGCCAACATGTCTGGTGAACTGTGCTCAGCCACTTCCTCTTGGGAAAGGGCAATTTGAAATTTATCTTCAAGGGCTGATATGAATTTGGGATTAGTCGGTAGCATGATTTTTTGATTGAGATTTTTTAAAGGGAAAGTATACAGGGAAATATTAAAAGGGGTAAAGGGGTTTTGTTTTGAATGTGTAATTATGTTTTTTTGACCACCCCTTTATACCCTCAGGGGGCATAAATCCATAAAATAGGAAGGGAGAACAGTTCCGGAGGCCAGGAGGGGTGTTTTATTAAAGTACCGGCTCCATAGGCAGCAGCTTCAAGAAGCCAACTTTCATCCTTTTAAAAATGGACGATCTGGAATCGGCATGTTTTACATGGGCCGCCCAGCTGTTTTGTCGCGACATATCCCTTTCGATGTTCTCTTCTACCTGCCTGGCAAGGGAAGGATTGTTTATTAACACACCCACTTCTGTATTTAGATTGACTGACCGTGGATCTAGGTTGAAGGTGCCTATATAAAGTGTTTCGCTATCGATGATAAGCGTCTTGGCATGGATTGCAAAGATGGGCGGTTCTTTTTCCATCTCCTTATAACGGTCGATAAGCTCCTTCATTACCTCGGGCTGAGGTTTGTATTCGTAAATCTCTATGCCGGCCTTTACAAGCTTTTTTCGCTTTTTGCTGTATCCGCTGAATGCGAGAATGTTGTCTGTGGAAAGCAGGGAATTGGTGTTGATGCGTACCCTAACGCCTTTCTTTATTAGCTCTTTAAATAACTCTATTCCCTCGTCGGGCATAACGAGATAGGGCGACTGGATGGTAATGCTCTTTTTTGCTTTTTTTAATTCCTCCACGATGGCCGTCGTCGTTTTGCCACCACCTTTCAGGCCTTCCTTCCCTTCGTTTTTGCCGGGCAGGTCGCTTATAAACCGCATGTCATCCCAGGTGAGGTTCCGGACCAGTTTGTCAAACCTTTGAGGTAAATTTTCAAGGGCCTGACGTACATTAGGTGCAAAGTTAGCGCTATCTTTTGCATAGTCATGGAGCTCCTTATATTTGGCCTGGATAGTTTTTTTCTTTAAACCCTTCTCCGGATCGCCTATCAACTTTTCTACCGGCACAGAAAGTTTGCTCTTCCAGAAGCGCTCAAAGCTGCTCTCCATATCTTCCGCCACAGGGCCGAAGAGGAGGATGTCCCGATCCCTGAAATTATATTCCTGGTCATAATCGTAATATTCATCGGCCATGTTACGGCCGCCGGTAATAGCAATAAGGTTGTCGACAATGACGGTCTTGTCATGCATGCGCTGGTTGGATGCCCGAAAATCGCTGAAGAGATTGAAGATGCGTTTGATCTTTGACGTGCCTACCTTATGTTTTGGATTGTAAATGCGGATATTGACATTAGGGTGCGCCGCCAAAGCCAGCAGGGTTTCGTCGTCGGCATCGACGAGAAGGTCATCGACGATAACTCGAATACTGACACCCCTCTCGGCAGCAGTCAACAGCGCTTCCGTCGCCAATATGCCGATATTATCACTGCTCCAGATAAAGTACTGTACATCAATGGATTTCTCTGCATTCCCAGCCAGCCATGCCCGCGCCATGAGTGATTCCTCCCCCTTTTCAAGAACATAAGCAGCACTTTTGCCTTCATAAGCTGCCAGAAGTTGTCTCAGGTTGTCCAGGTGTTTTCCTTCAGCCCATGCGGGGCAAGTGTTCATGAGAAATGAGAGAAGGAGGAGAGTGATAAGAGTGAAATTCTTTCCTGAAATTTTGGAATAACGGGTTTTCATTTCAGGTAGAGTTTACCTGTAATCAGGAAATATGTAAAGTTGAAGGAAGGCTGCAGATTAAAGGCTTAATTTATAAATTGGCTCAGATCAGTATTATGTTCATTTATATTGAAATATATTTCTTTTAACCTTACCCCTAAAGCAACAAAATACAGGGAATAAAAAAACTTTTCTTTCTATGCTTGACAAAGAATTAAAAATAGATTATCTTTTTTTAAAACGTAATCGAAGCTTAATCCACACTGGATCTATAAACATATCAAACAGCTCAAGGGGGAATTCCCCTTCTCACTATTTCGAAATCGTACCTTAAAAAGAAGCCATTCAGATATTAATCATTCAAAAAAATAGGACTCTTAACTGCTTGCATCTCAAATCCGGATCTTCTTGCATTGAATATATCTGAAAATTCAGCTTTATAATAAAATAAACATCAATTATTTTAGGTTTTGCCCTCGCTGGTTTTGTAGTGGCATCCTTTCATCAGTAATGGATCAAAAGTCCCTGTTTATCAATATTCTGAATCTAAATCACAATATAAGCATTTATAGCTTGAAGGAGTTAATATGAATCTGAAGGACCTTAAAGAGGAGAAGATCGGCAATCTGATCAAGATGGCCGAAGATCTTGGCGTTGAAGGGGCGGCCGGAAAACGAAAGCAGGAACTGATATTTGCCATTTTGCAGGCCCAAACGGAAAAGAATGGCATGATATACAGTGAAGGGGTGCTGGAGATCCTGCCTGACGGGTTCGGCTTTTTGAGGGCTCCCGATTACAACTATCTCCCCGGTCCCGATGATATTTATATCTCTCCTTCCCAGATCAGACGGTTTGGCCTTAGAACGGGTGATACCATTTCAGGTCAGATCAGACCCCCCAAAGAATCTGAAAGATATTTTGCTCTCCTTAGAGTCGAAAAGATAAACCATGATGAACCGGAAGCGGCAAGAGGGAAAATCTTATTTGACAACCTGACGCCGCTCTACCCCGATGAGCATATCAAGCTTGAAACAGACAGAAAGAACTTGTCAGGAAGGATTCTCGATATTGTTGCGCCTATCGGAAAAGGTCAGAGGGGACTTATTGTCGCCCCCCCGAGAACGGGGAAGACCATGTTTCTCCAGAGCATTGCCAACAGCATTACCATCAATCACCCCGAGGTTTACCTCATCGTTCTTCTCATCGATGAAAGACCGGAAGAGGTGACGGATATGATTCGCTCCGTCAAGGGCGAAGTGGTGAGCTCTACCTTCGATGAACCGCCTCAAAGGCATGTTCAGGTGGCGGACATGGTTATAGAAAAGGCGAAAAGACTGGTTGAGCATAAGAAAGACGTTGTCATTCTTCTTGACAGTATTACACGACTTGCAAGGGCGCATAATACGGTTACACCTGCCAGCGGAAAGGTTCTCTCCGGTGGTATCGATGCCAATGCCCTCCAGAAGCCGAAAAGATTTTTTGGCGCTGCAAGGAATATTGAGGAAGGCGGCAGCCTGACGATTATTGCAACGGCCCTTGTCGATACGGGAAGCAGGATGGATGAAGTCATCTTTGAAGAATTCAAAGGAACCGGTAATATGGAGAGTCACCTTGACAGAAAGCTCGTCGAGAAGAGAATTTTCCCTGCCATTGATATTAATAAGTCAGGAACGAGGAAGGAAGAACTCCTCATTGAACAGGAAGACCTCAATAAGATCTGGATACTCAGGAAAGTGCTTCACCCTCTCAATGTTGTAGACAGCATGGAGTTTATCAGGGAAAAAATTGAAAAAACGAAGAGCAACAGAGAATTTTTCGATATTATGAACAAGTAGCACTATATCCTGGATATCCCTTTCTGTCGGCTGACGGTGTAAAAGGTGTTATTCTTGACACCTGCGTACAGCCAATATAGACTGTTTTAGCCCTCGGTTTCTTTTGGAGTCAAGCTTTTGAGCCGCCTTAAATATGAAACGGGATTATAAATTCAAAGAGAAATTCATTTTATTCAGGAACCTTATCCACCGTTCATCTTCCTCTTGTTTACCTTTCTCCCGGAAACTTTCCTTCTTCCGGAGTAATCCCGGTTAAACTATGTATATATCTCCCCTTAAAAAGATAAAAATTGCCGAACTGGAAGACAGGCAAAGAAGAAGGAGAGATTTTTACATCCTCATAGGGACCATTTTGACAATGGCGGGGCTGACATTTCTTGAAACCGCGCTGTACAAGCAGGGAGGTGAACTCCCCGTTGCCAACAATATCCTCATATTTGTCATTATTAATATTAATGTCATCCTCCTTCTTCTCATTCTTTACCTCCTTGTAAGAAACCTGGTAAAGCTATTTTTTGAACGAAAAAGCCGGATTCTCGGTGCAAAACTCAAAACCAAACTTGTTGCCGCCTTTGTATCTTTATCGCTTATACCAACGCTTCTTCTCTTCTCTTTTTCAGTTGCCTTCATTTCAAACAGTATTGAAGATTGGTTCAGCGCTCCCGTTGAAAAGACCCTTAAGGGGGCGGAACAGATATCGAGAAGTTTTAATAATGCCAAGGCTGACGAAGCTATTTACCATGCCAATCAGATAAGCAAGAAGATCAAGGAGCGAAAGCTCATTAATCAAAACAGGCTCAACTCTCTCAGGTGGTATCTCAAGGCCAAAGTTGTTGAGTACAGGCTGGGAAGTATTGAAGTGTTTTCACCGCATCAAAAGGTTTTGGCCGCTGCCGTTCACCCCGACCTTTCTGCCGACCTTTTCTCCTTACCCGAGTCCTCTCTTATAAAAGATGGATTAATGGGCAAAAAAACATCCGTCATTCAGACTGTAGGCAAAGGGGATATGATAAGGGGCGTTTCTCCCATTTATTCAACATGGAAAAAAGATGATATTGTTGCCGTCGCTGTTGCCACCTATTACATTCCTTACAGGCTTGTTGCCAAAATGACCGATATCAGCAACTCCTACAAGGAGTACAGGCAGCTTAAAATGGTCAAGTATCCCGTTAAAATGAATTATCTCATGACGCTGCTTATGGTGACGCTTGTCATTATTTTTACGGCAATCTGGTTCGGCCTTTACCTTGCAAAGGGGATTACCGTGCCTATTCAGGAACTGGCAGAAGGAACCAATGAGGTTGCCAACGGCAATCTTGACTTTAAGATCGACCTTGAGTCAGGCGATGAGGTGGGCACACTGGTGAGTTCTTTTAACAAGATGACGGAAGATATCAAAGTGAGCAAAAGGAGGCTCGAAAAGAGTAACCTCGACCTGGAAAACAGACGCCGGTATATCGAGATCATTTTAAGAAGTGTGACGGCGGGCGTTATCTCTGTGGACAAGCTGGGTAAAATCAGTACCATTAACAGGTCTGCCGAAAAAATGGTTGGTGTTAGAGGGGAGGATATTTTAAACAGGAACTACAAGAAAGTGGTCGGCAAATATTATCAGGAAATGATAAAGAGTATGGTAAAGGCCGCTTTTGCCGCCGGTGGAACGATAGAAAGGGAAACCAAGCTGACACTTAAGGGAGAGAACGTGACTCTTCTTATCAGCCTGTCCATATTACGTGATGAAAGAAATAATTACCTTGGTATGGTTCTTGTTTTCGATGATCTGACGGAACTCATTAAGGGGCAGAGGGCTGCTACCTGGAGGGAAGTTGCCCGGCGCATTGCCCATGAGATAAAAAACCCCCTTACTCCCATACAGCTTTCGGCGCAAAGATTGCAAAAACGATTTGGGGACAAGGTTGATGACGAAATGGATATTTTTGGAGAGTGCACCTCAACCATTATCAGCCAGGTTGATGAACTGAAGGCGCTTGTTAATGAGTTTTCCAGTTTTGCCCGCCTTCCCGCAGCGAATCCCGTTGCTACTCATATAGGAGAGATCATTAAAGAGGTCCTTTCCCTCTATCGTGAAGCCCATAAGGATGTTGATTTCAGAACCTTCATGCCCGACAATATTCCGCTTCTTAATCTCGATCAGAAGCAGATCAAACGGGTTTTTATTAACCTTCTTGAAAATGCTGTCGAGGCATTGAGGTTGGAAGGGGTTATTGAAATTTCGGCACGCCATAACGAGGAAGAGAGAAAAGTGGAGATTACCGTTGCCGATAATGGCGCAGGGATTTCTCTCCACGATAAAAACAGGCTCTTTGAACCTTATTTTTCAACCAAAAAAGGGGGAACCGGTCTGGGCCTCGCCATTATTGATACGATCATGAAAGATCATAAAGCCGCTATCAGGGTGAAGGATAATGTTCCAAGGGGTACGAAGTTTATGCTAGAATTTCCTGTAATGAGTTAAAGGGAGAATGCATTGAATTGCAATATATTGATTGTCGATGATGAAGAGAGTATAAGAAGCACCCTTTCGGGAGTTCTGAAAGACGAAGGCTTTGATGTAATTCTTGCCGAAGACGGTGAAAAAGGATTCGATATGGCAAAGGAGGAAGGGCCCGATCTCGTTCTCCTCGATATCTGGATGCCCGGTATTGATGGTATGGAAACGCTAAAAAAGATAAAGAGTGAACTTCCCCACCTTCAGGTCATTATGATGTCGGGCCACGGTACTATCGAAACCGCTGTTCAGGCGACGAAACTGGGGGCCTATGATTTTATTGAAAAGCCGCTTTCTCTCGATAAATTGCTTTTGTGCATTAATAATGCGCTTAGCCTGCACCGTCTTGAGGAAGAGAATAAGCGACTGAAAGAAAAATTTGGCGGCTGGCGTGAAATGGTTGGTGAAAGTGTGGCCATGAAGAAGCTTAAAGAGCAGATAGCTACCGTGGCGCCTTCCAATGCCTGGGTGCTTATTACCGGTGAAAACGGGACAGGCAAGGAGCTTGTTGCAAATCTCCTGCATCTCAAAAGCAAGCGATCTGACGCGCCTTTTGTTGATGTCAATTGTGCCGCCATTCCTGAAGAACTCATTGAGAGTGAGCTTTTCGGACATGAAAAAGGCGCTTTTACGGGGGCCGTTTCGAGTAAAAGAGGCAAGTTTGATCTTGCCAACGGCGGGACGCTTTTTCTTGATGAGATTGCTGATATGAGTCTTAAAACGCAGGCCAAAATATTGAGAATTCTTCAGGAACAGCGCTTTGAAAGGGTGGGAGGCAGCAAAAGTATCAAGGTTGATGTACGGGTCGTTGCAGCCACCAATAAAGACCTTTTGCAGGAGATCAAGGAAGGCAGTTTCAGGGAAGATCTTTATTACCGGCTCAATGTTATCCCATTCGAAGTACCGCCTCTCAGAGAGAGAGAGCAAGACATTGAACTCCTTGTTAAAAAGTTTGTAAATCTCTATTCCAAGGACATGGGTGGGCCTGCAAAGCGTTTCCATGATGAGGCCATTGAAGGATTAAAGCAATATCACTGGCCCGGCAATGTACGAGAGCTCAAGAATCTCGTTGAAAGACTGGTTATCATGACACGCGGCTCTGTTATAAAAAAGTCAGATCTTCCACCCTATATTCCGGGGAAAGAGCTTAAAGGACCTGACTTTGAAAGCTTTGGCAGCTTAAAAGATGCAAGGAACGCCTTTGAAAAGGCTTTTATTGCAGAAAAGCTGGCTGAAAATAATGGAAATATAACTAAAACAGCAGAGGCTATAGGGCTTGAAAGGAGCAACCTGCATAAAAAAATCAAAATGTATGAGTTGGAAGTGGATTAATATGGCTGGTGTTTTAGCAAGAAGATATGCCCTTTTTCCCCTCCTTTTGTTTCTTCTTGTTTCTTGTGGAAAAGGGGGCTCTGTTGTAGGTAAGGAAGCGCCACCCTTTAAGTTGGACCTTCTTGAAGGAGGGCAGATCGGTATAAGCGATTTAAGAGGCAAGCCTGTTATTCTCTATTTTTTTGCAAGCTGGTGATGGCGCTGCAAGGATGAGATTCCCCTGGTCAAGGGGGCATACAGTAAATACAAGGAAAAAGGGCTCACTATCATCGGTATCGGTATCCAGGATAAAAAAGAGAAAATAGCCGATTATGTAAAGGAGAAAAAACTGGAATGGCCCGTGGGTTTTGACAAAGGAGATCTTATTGCCAGAACTTATGGTATAACTTTTGGCGCCGGTGTCGTGTTTATTGATTCCTCCGGTATTGTGCAGGGTCGCTTTCTGGGTGGCTTTGGCAATAAAGAACTGGAAAAAGAGATTGGGAAAATAGTTAAATAAAGAGAGTTTCTTTTGAGTCGATTTAATGCTAACCCCCTGTTTTATTTAAACAGTAGCCGCTGTTAAGGAACTGAAAATCATTCTTGACAGTGTGGAAATGATGGTATATCATCTTTTATGAGAAGATGGGCAAAATCAGAGATTTACCTGTTTTTTTAATACGATAGGCTGGCAGGTTAAGTAGTTCAGGAAGTCGGTTGTCACACTGGGATGGAAGAGAAAAACAACGGCAGGGCGCTCCTTTCCGTATGGGGGTTTCGAACCATCGTAAGTGCTCCACATGGGTCGGAAGTACCCAGAGTTTTTAGGAAAGGAGGTAAAACGCTATGGCAAAAGGAACGGTTAAGTGGTTTAACGAGCAAAAGGGCTTTGGATTTATTGAGCAGGAAGATGGACCAGATGTTTTTGTACATTTCAGCGCCATCCAGAGCGAGGGTTTTAAAACCCTTCATGAGGGACAGGCTGTAGAGTTCGAGGTAGTTGAAGGCCCCAAGGGAGCCCAGGCTGCAAATGTAGTTGCTGCTAACTAAGAACTTTTCATATTGATTTTTACTAAAGCGGGCTTATTGAAGCCCGCTTTTTTTACGCCTGCATTTTTGATGCAGGCTAAAAAAGCATTCCTTAATAAACCCGTATGAGTTAATTGTTTAATCCTCAGATCATATACTGTGATAATCACCTCTTTGTCCTTAATAAACCGGCCGGCCTTCTGGTGCAGGGTGACAGGAGTGGTGATCTTTCTCTCCTCGATCTGGCAAGGGCTTATATTAAAGAAAAGTACAATAAGCCTGGAAATGTTTATCTCGGTCTTGTTCATCGACTGGACAGGCCCGTTTCAGGTGTCGTTGTTCTTGCCCGTACGTCAAAAGCCGCCGCCCGCCTCTCTCAGCAATTTAAAAGCAGAAAGGTTACCAAGATCTACCACGCTATGGTTGAGGGGAAAGTGGCCAAAGAGGGCAGGTGGTTTGATAATATCGTTCGAAATGGTGTTACCAGTCGCGTAACGGAGCAGGAGGAGGGCCTTCCGGCGGAACTGACTTTTTGCAGGTTAAATTATTTTGACGGCATTTCTCACGTAGAGATTGATCTCGCCACGGGGAGGCATCACCAGATTAGAGTGCAGTTTGCATCCAGGGGCTATCCTGTTCTTGGAGATTTCAGGTATGGTTCCAGAGTAAAATTTGGTGATAAAGCGCTTGCTCTGCATGCCAGGATCTTAAGCCTTACCCATCCCACAAAAGAGGAAAAGATGACATTTACAGCGGAGTACCCCGAAAGCTGGCGTTCTTATGGTGATCTTTGATTTTGTATGCTTAACCTTTGCGCTCTTGTTATTCCTTCCTCTGAAAGAATATAAAAACGTTGTAATTTCCCTGCGCTTTTTGTACTATCCATCATGTTTGATCTCAAATTTTAAACTAGGAGCCTGTCGGACTTAGGGCAAATATACTGCGAAAAAGCTATTTTGGCCAGATTTCCCGATTAAATTCGTTAAATATGTTCAATATTCGCCTCATTTAATCAAAAAATCTGACTCAAAATGGCTTTTTCTCGCTACAATTTCCTAAGTCCGACAGACTCCTAGAAATTTCTTAATAAACAAGGAGGTTCTCATCATGAGAAATGCTTTTGATTACCAGGTGGAGTGGAGCGGCTTAAAAAACAGGATGGCACAGATGTTTAATCCTCAGTCGGGGCGTACCGTATTGCTTGCCGTAGACCACGGTTATTTCCAGGGGGCGCCGGCAGGGCTTATTAACCTGAGGGAAACCCTCAATCCTCTTCTACCCTACTGTGATGCCGTGAGCCCTACCATTGGCGGATTAAAAACCAGTATGGATCCCACTTGCAGGACGCCTGTTATCCTGAGGGCCACCGGTGGAAACAGCATGAGAAGGTCCGATGAACTGGATGATGAAATTGTTACCGTTTCTGCGGAAGAAATGGTGAGGATGAATGCCATCGGATTTACCGTTTCATGTTATATCGGCCTGCCCCACCAGTCTCAAACGATAGAAAGCCTGACAGCGCTTACTGAAGAAGCCCACAGATATGGGCTTGTCTCTATAGGTATTACAGCTGTCGGAGCCGATCCTGTGCTTACCAGGTTTGTTAAGGGTGAGCGGGAAGATGGAGGCGAGTTGACTGAAGAGGACAAGAAAGAAGCGCTCAGGTATCTCAAACATGCCTGCAGGGTTGTTTCGGAAAATGGCGCCGATATTGTAAAGACTTACTACTGTGATGGTTTTGAAGAGGTTGTAGAGGCCTGTCTTTCGCCCATTGTCATAGCAGGTGGGACGAAAAGACCCACAAGAGAAGCGCTGGAATTTACTTACAATGCGATCAAGGCAGGGGCAGTCGGTGTCGATATGGGAAGAAACATTTTTCAAAATGAAAATCCTGTGGCAATGATCCGTGCCGTTCGTTCCGTTGTGCATGAAGGAAAAAGTGTGGACCAAGCTTATGATCTCTACCAGAAAGTAAGTAAAGAGGGTTAAAGGGAAATTAGTTGTGAAAACAGGAATGTATTACAGCAACAGCGATGTACGGATTGAAGAAATACCTCTCCCGCAAGTGGGAGATGGGGATGTGCTCGTCAAGGTAAGGGCCAGTGGTATTTGCGGCAGTGACCTCATGGAGTGGTATCGTATCAAGCGTGCGCCGCTGGTCCTTGGGCATGAAGTGACAGGTGATATTGTCCGGATCGGCAAAGATGTTAAAAACTGTAAGCCCGGAGACAGGGTTTTCGCCATTCATCATGTCCCCTGTGATGAATGTCCCGAATGCCTGAAAGATCACCATACGGCCTGTGAAGTTTTGCAGAAAGTGAATAATTTTAATCCCGGCGGTTTTTCAGAATATCTCCTGGTAAGCGGCAGGAGTGTTCAAACAGGATTGATGGTTTTGCCCGAAGAGATGAGTTATGAAGAGGGGACATTTATTGAGCCCCTTGGCACGATCTTGCGTGGGCAAAGGATGGCTGGCACATTACCGGGTGATACGGTAGTTATTGTTGGAAGCGGCCTGTCAGGACTTCTTCATATCAAAGCGGCAAAGGCAATGGGGGCAGGGAATATTATTGCCGTCGATATTGAGGAGAACAGGCTTGCCGCTGCCCGTAATTTTGGCGCTGACCATACGGTTAATGCAAAGGCAGATGTTAAACAATTTGTGAAAGATAATAACGGCGGGCGGCTGGCCGATCGTGTTATTATTTGTGCCGGTGCACTCGATGCGGCAATTCAGGCCCTTGGATTGATAGGAAAAGGAGGGACCCTTCTCTTTTTTGCCGTGCCTAAACCGGGGGAAGAGATAAGTATCGACTTTAATCCTTTTTGGAGAGATGATATATCGATAAAAACTAGCTACGGCTCATCCCCATTCGATCATACCCAGGCAATGGAGTTCATCCGTAACGGCAGTATTATCGTTTCCGATATGGTAAGCCACCGTTTCCCTCTTGATGAAATCCAGGATGCCTTTAATATGGCGGCGGACGGTAAAGAGTGTCTCAAGGTTATTATCAGTTTGCCTTAAGATAGTGGTGAATATTATCCTGGAAGGGGCAGTTGGATCGTGGTTTCCAGGTTTATATTAAAACTCTTTCCTTACCCTTTCAACGAGAATGTCCACAGGGACGGTGAGGACGCTAAAGTTATACTTCCATACACCCTTTCTGTCGAGCATGACAATAGCATTGGTATGGCCGAATGATCCGTCTTCATTTTTCTCGTAAAAGAACCTGAATCCCTTGAGGACCTTATCTACTTCCGATTTTTCACCTGTGAGAAAGGACCAGTATTCGGGATTGGCATTGATAGAGGCGGCATGCTTTTTAAGTACTTCCGGCGTATCACGTTCGGGATCCATCGTTATTGAGATGAGTCTGAGCCCCTTTTTAATTTCTGACTGCATTTCTTTCTCAATGTCCATAAATTTATGAGTCATAATGGGACAGCTTTCCTTGCAGTTTGTGTAAATGAAATTGAAAAGAACAACCTTTCCCTTCAGGTCTTCATTGGTAACAATTTTACCGTCCTGGTTCGTTAAGTTAATCGTGGGCGCCGTTTCTTCAAACTGGACAATCCTTCCATTTTCATAGATTTGGGCAGTTTTTTTCTTTTCAGCTTTTTTCGTCGTGTGCTGTTCATGAGATGAGTGATCTTCATGCCCTTTTTCGGAACAACCGGCAAATATAATAAGGGCTGCCATTATAAGAAGAGTTATTTGTTTCATAATATTCATTATTCCTCCATTTTGTTAAATCGGTGAAGATGGATTTTACTCTACCGGCTAAAGTTTTTCAAGGTAAATGGGCGGAGTGGGGGATAGAGTAGTCCTATTGATAGATTATAGAAATCTTGATTTTCAGGGTAGAGAATAAGCTTTATTCAAATCCTGCTTGCAAAAGCAACATACTTTTCTTTACCGCTAAAGAAAAGTATGCAAAAGAAAGCCGCCCTACAATGCCGATCCCGCCGCTGGCGTGACTCCCCTC
This sequence comes from Deltaproteobacteria bacterium, assembly GCA_029860075.1. Taxonomy (NCBI): domain Bacteria; kingdom Pseudomonadati; phylum Myxococcota; class Myxococcia; species Deltaproteobacteria bacterium. The sequence goes on from JAOUBX010000044.1 coordinate 36,284, forward strand.
GCTCTGGCATTAGCTGTGGCGGGTTTATGCCCGGAACCGGATAAGTGCCTTTACGAAATAAAAATTATTTCTAAGTTACTAAAACTCGCTGCGCTCAGACAGAATAACCCCTTTTCTTCCACAGCTAATGCCTCCGCTCGGCTGCATTGAATGGGAATAGAAAAAAATATAAATCTTTTAATAATTCCTCCCCTTGCCAAGGGTTTATGCCCCTAGAGGGTAGAGGTTAGGAGGGGTCTATTTACCCAATTAATTAACTGCGATCCAAATAATGAAAGGATTAATCTCTCGGCACAGCAAGCATCCTGTCAAGTGCTCTCTTGGCGGGAACCCTGATCTCCTCGGGTACTTTAACGATATTCTTCATCTCTTTAAGTGACTCATAAATATCCTCAAGCGTAGTAAGCTTCATATTGGGGCAGACAAGAACCTCTGAGGGGAGTATAAACTCTTTGTCGGGATTTTCCTTTTTCAGACGGTATAAGATTCCATTTTCAGTAGCGACAATAATTTTTTTAGCGTCACTCTTTCCGGCATATTCATACATACCCGATGTGCTGCAAATATGATCAGCCAGGTCGAGGATTTCCGGAGCACATTCGGGGTGAGCCATAAAGACGGCATCAGGGTGTTGCTCCTTGGCTTTTACAACCTCTTCAGGTTTTAAAAGGTGATGGGTGGCGCAGAAACCTTTCCAGTACAGTACTTCCTTTTCGGGAAGAAACTTGGCTACATACTGGGCAAGGTTCTGGTCAGGCGTCA
>JAOUBX010000045.1 GCA_029860075.1 Deltaproteobacteria bacterium
GGTATTGATCCAGACAGGTGAAGTCCTTGATCTTGTGATTGCCTTTGTAGCGGCTGACACATTGATGAAAGGTATGAAGCGGCAAATGCTCCATTACCTGAGAAAAAACCAGTTTGCCTGTGTACATGATTCAGCCTCCTTCTTGTAGTACAGAAAGAATGACTGAATCTCTTAATTTTTTTCAAGTCGTTTAAAACAAATAGATTTAATTTCATGATTAGTTACACGCATTTACAAATTTTATATCTCATAACGTTGGGACACTAGTGAAATTGTATAACCATGAATGTATCTGAAATATTATCCTTTTCTCGATATGAATGGGCAGAACAAGTATTAATAAAATACCTGCCCTCCTTTGCAAACAATATAGTTTTAGATGTAGGCGCAGGAGATGGAAGAATGAAAACGGTTACTGAAAGCTTGGGGGGAAAGTGGATGGGATTTGACATTGAACCACAAATACCTGAAATTATTTCATGGAACCTGGATTCCCGCGCGCCTGAGGGTTCACCTATGTCTGGAATTATTCTTATGTTAGACATTATTGAACATCTACATAACCCATGGTTAAGTTTTGATCATGTATCAAGTTTGGTTGTTCCTGGTGGACTTATTATTTTAACCATGCCAAACCCCCGTTGGAGCAGAAGCAGGCTTTATGCTTTAAAAACTGGATATTCAGTATGCTACACTCAAAGTGATTTAGACCTAAACAATCATGTTTTTACAACCTGGCCCCACATCATTGAGAAATTAATTAATGATAAAGGATTTATAGTTGAGAAATGCGTTACCCTGGACGGTACTACGAAATGGCCTGGAAAACCCTTTAATCTCAAATATCCCTTACGCTTTATTATTGCAGCAACAAATAAATTTATTGAGTTTTTTGACCCTTCAGCCTGCGGTATGAGCTATGGGGTAATAGCAAGAAAACAAGAGGAAACATAAGATGCTTAATATTTTTTATGAAGAACCTGATCCGGATCGATGGTTCCCCTGTGATAGATATCCAAGAAAAATAATTCGCCGTATAGTACGTGGCAAGCCTCAACCTGGCGGAATGATGCGTTTTTTTCTTAACTTATGTGCCGGCTTAGATATCCTGAAAATACCCTATAGAATTAATAATTATAGCTTTATAAAGAAGCACCCTGATGATTTAGCATGCATTATTGGTAAACCCTTTGTGCTTGACAAGATAAAGTGGAAAAACCCAATTGTATATGGTTCTGCCACTTCTTCACATCCTTTAGATGATCCGGAACTGTTAACAAGACTTAATATAAAAAAAATCCTTGTTCCGGGTCAATGGATGAAAAAAATGTGTGAACCAGCCTGGGGGGATAAGACTGTTGCCTGGGCGGCAGGCATTGATACCGATCTTTGGGCCCCAACAAACATAGCTAAAAAGGAAATAGACGTTCTTCTTTACGATAAAGTTCGATGGGAGTATGACCGCTATGAAGAAGAATTAATTAGTCCTATTATTAACTCATTAAACTCATCTGGTCTGACCTATGAAATTATCAGGTATGGTTTCTATAGAGAAGAAAACTTTCATGCACTTTTAAAGAAATCCAAGAGTATGATTTTTCTTTGTGAACATGAGACACAGGGAATTGCATACCAGCAAGCTCTTTCCTGTAACGTTCCTTTATTAGCATGGGACCGTGGCGGATTCTGGCAAGATCCATCATATTATCCTGACAAAGTTAAGTTTGAACCCGTTACCTCCGTTCCTTACTGGGATAATAGATGTGGAATGAAATTTAAGAATATTAAAGAATTCCCTTTAAAGCTGGAAGAATTTATGGACTATTTAAATAAAGGCGCTTATTCCCCACGTGACTATATTTTGGAGAACTTAACACTGGAAAAGTGTGCCCGACACTACGTTAGAATTATTCAGGAAGTTAAAAAGGACAGCTAAGAATTTTTTAAAATATTTTTATTTTGATAAATAATATGAGCAAGTTCATTGCGTTCACTTTTTTATTACAACCGCATGGATAATGTTTTTTATTTTACAGTTAATCAATAATGATTTATCGAATATTACACATATTTGGAAAGCTCTTTGGGAAACCTCGTGGATGGGAACGAGTAGTGCGTTTTTTATCACCACCTGAAAAATCTGCTTCAATAGAAGCACAGATCGGAACTTTTGAAAAAGGCATCATTTTCAAAATAGACCCGGCAACTTTATTAGGATGGAAAATATATTTTTTTGGTACCTATGAGGCTGAGGTGAGAAACATTATCAATAAAGCCCTGAGCAAAGGCTTTGTTGCCTTTGATGTTGGAGCTAATGTTGGATGGCATACATTATTGATGGCCAAAGGGGTGGGAAAAGAGGGACATGTTCTGGCTTTCGAACCCAATCCGGGTGTATATGATTGTTTAAAGGAAAACATAGCTTTTAACAACTTATCTCAAGTGATTGTCTCTGATTTAGCCTTATCCGACAATGATGGAGAGCTATACTTTAATGCGCCACCCTCGTCCAGCATCGGGGCAGGGGCAGGTCATATAATTAACAATGTTGATTCGTCTAATGTAGAACAAAAAATAAAGGTGAAGACAAAAAAGCTTGACACTATTTTTTCAACAATGAATTTATCACGGCTTGATCTGATTAAAATTGATGTTGAGGGCTGGGAATGGAATGTCTTAGAGGGCGCAAAAGAAACATTGAAGCGCTACAGGCCATATATCATTTTTGAATATGATGCCAAGTATATCATTAGAAGTGGGGGAATTTCAGGAAATCTGGATAAACTTTTCTCAGATCTTTCTTACTCTATATACAGAATTTATAGAAACAAACTATTAAAAGTTGAAAATTGCTGGCCTGTATGCGCTAATATATTTGCATTACCAAATGAGAAGACCAAAGACTTTAAATTAAATAAACGCTTCAGATGATTAGTAATAAATTATTATTCAAAAGTGTTAACTTAGTGCCCTGGCACTTCAGAGCACTCATCAAGCGTTTACCGATTGTTGCCCATTTACAACGATATTTATTTAATAAGTTTCTTTCCGGAAAAGACTTCATTTATGAAATCAATGCCGGCCCAGCCAAGGGATTAAAATATCCTGTTAGTCTGCCAAAAGATAAGCTGATATGGATGGGAACATATGAAGCAGAACTTGCAAATATTGCATCTAAATCAGTCACTCAAAATGCTATTTGTTATGATATCGGTGGATATCGAGGTTTTTTCAGTGGGGTATTTGCAATAGCAGGTGCAAAGTCTGTTTATGTTTTCGAACCATTTCCGGAAAACTTTGAACAAATTAAGCATTTAATAGAATTAAATCCAAACCTACCTATAAAGGTTAAACAAATGGCCATAGGCAACAAAAATACCATTACAAAATTTAATGTAATGCCTGATGAAAGCATGGGGAAGCTTGTTAATAGCACTTTTCAAAAAGACAGGAAAGCAAATAGAGTTATTAATGTCTCTCTCAAAAAAATAGACTCATTAATACGTGATGATGGTTTTCCCACACCAGATATAATAAAAATTGATGTGGAAGGTGCGGAGGTAAATGTATTAAGGGGCGCACAGGAAGCGCTTCGCTTGAAGCATCCACAACTTTTTATAGAAGCACATTCTAAAAAATTATGCATGGATTGTAGTTCAATACTTAAAAGCCTGGACTATCAAGTAACAATTCTTGAGACAGGTTTAGCTCCATCAGGTAATAACGTTCCAGAAATTAGCCATCTGTTGTGCCGGTAAACTTAAAATTCTGATTGTTCATTAATGTCTAAAATTATTATTATTTCTGGAAATCATCTTTGCAATAACCCAAGAGTCCTGAAAGAGGCTGATGTATTATCCGAGGCAGGTTATGAGGTTGAGGTTTTAGGGGCAATTATAGATAAAACGCTCAAAACCAGGGATCAGAACCTTATGAGTATACGCAAGTGGACCTTTATTCCTGTTTTGGACCTTACGTCTTCACAGGTTAATAATTATTTCTATCGTATCAGAAAAAGATTTGGCAGCACTTTATTTACTTTTTTTGGCATTGAAAATCGATGGCAATTGGGGTATGTAACAACCAATCTGTTACGCGTTGCAATTAAAAGAAAGGCAGATCTTTATATTTCACATTTGGAACAGGCAATGTGGGTAGCTTCCCAATTATATGACAGAGGTCTCAATGTTGGAATTGATATGGAAGACTGGTATTCTGAAGATCTGGAAGAAATTGCAAGAATAAAAAGGCCAGCAAAAATGTTAAGAAAGCTTGAACAACAATTGCTTGCTTCATGCAATCATGTTACCTGTACTTCACAAGTGATGGCTGAAGCGCTATCAAGGCGCTATAACTGCAAAACACCAACGGTCATATACAATACCTTTTCACTGGAAGAAGGTAATCATCTTGATTCCAAAATTATAGATCGAAAAAATACGGACTTACCATCTGTTTACTGGTTTTCTCAAACACTTGGACCATCAAGAGGCCTTGAAGACCTATTTTCTGCGCTTCCCCTCCTTAAAAACAGAGTAGAGATTCATCTTCGAGGAAAACCAATACCAGAATGGAAGAAATGGTTAGAGACTCAAGTTACCGGGGATTGGCTAAACTATATTTATATTCATCCACCGGTAACTAATACTGAACTATTATCCCGAGCTGCAGAACACGACATCGGATTTGCAGGTGAAATGAAATATTGTTTAAACAAAAACCTAACGGCATCAAATAAAATATTTCATTACTTATTGGCCGGCCTATGTGTAATTGCAAGTAATACGGACGGGCAAGTTGAAATTTCCCTAAAGGCGCCCGCCGCCTTTCAAATATATACCAGTGGAGATTCCAATGCCCTGGCAAATGTAATCAATAATTTCATGTATAATCCAACGCTTCTAATTGCTGCAAAAAAAGCTGCCTTAATAGCGGCAAGGAAGCATTACAACTGGGAAAATGAGAAGGAAAAGCTCATAAATTCTGCAAAGGCTGCACTATAGCTTTTAATGAAAATACAGGGAACCTTTAAAGATCCATGGCTGGCATCTAAAAAAACCACCTTCTGCGTCAAAAATTTCACCTGTAATCTCGCTTTAGGTTACAATTTTCGCATTGAATTTGTTTTTTTGATTCCTTTAGACTCTCACCTGGTATTATTAGAGATTCCCTTTTATTTCTTTAACTCACTAAAAAGTATAATCAGGATTATATAGCAGTACGCTATATAAAAAATAAAGTAAATTTATCTTCTTTCTCAATTATGAATTGTCCATTATGCAGATCACCGGAAGCTCACTTATTCCATAAATTTTATAGTTTTATTTTACTTGAATGTAATAGCTGTAAATTAAAGTTTCAGGCTAATCCATATTTAACGGCTCAACCTGCTAACAATCAAACTGAACCTGAATCTCAAATATTACCCAATCTCAACCTCCCGCATATTAAAAGACGAATCGAAGATATCATCCGTTATGCTTCCTCCGGTTACACTCTGGACATTGGCTGTAATACGGGAGAAGTAGCTGTAAGACTTTCCCACCTCGGTTTTTCATCTTCCGGTATCGACATCAACAAAACAATTATGAACCGCCTGCGCTCGACATACCCCGGTGTAAGATGGTATAGTGGATTAATAGAGGATCTCATTAGTAACATCGGCAAATATGATGTAATTACTTTATACCACGTTTTAGAGCATATAGCAGAACCTGTAGAGTTATTAAAACGAATAGATAAGGCACTAAATCCCAAGGGGATTCTGATCATAGAGGTGCCAAATGTCAGCGGTTTACATGCAAGAATAAAAGGGACTGGCTGGCATTATTACCATAGAGATCATCTTTGCTATTATAGTCCTGAGCATCTTGATTTAATGGCAAATAAACTTGGATACGAAATTTTGGACAAAAAAAGCTTTTATCACTTATCCTACCCTCAAGGCGTTTTTTGGAAAGACACTCTTAAGAATTTTCTCTCTTCTATAGGTTTTAAAGATATTATCTCGATTTTTCTTAGAAAAAAATGACATTTTTTCATCGAATAAAGAATATGATCCGATGGTTTTTCTTCCCCGGACTTGACCTGCATACAAGGAACAGGACATCGTTATGCTATTTTTGGAGTAAAGGTGAAAGAAATGTCCTCGATGCCGGCAGTGGAAATGGTTATTTTTCATGGCTTGCCTATAAATCCGGAGCCACTGTTGTCGCAATGAATTGCGAGGAGAAGCAGATAGAAAAAGCTAATTCCTTTTTTATTGACTACCTTGGTGAAAATTCTGAGAAACTTATTTTTGAACAAAAAAACCTTTATCAACTAAATGATGAAAACAGAGTATTTGATGAAATTATCTGTTATGAAGTACTTGAACATATCAAGAATGATTCCTTCGTCTGCGAACAATTTTACCGTATCTTGCGTCCCGGAGGAACGCTTCACCTTTGCTGCCCCAACAGCTCTCACCCCAGGCATAAATCTGAAACTCTCGACCTTGAAGAAATGGGAGGCCATTATCGACCCGGATATTCAGAAGAGGATTATCATAAATTATTATTGCCAATAGGTTTTCATATCGAAGTTATTGTAGGTTTGGGACCAAGCGCACTTTATTATGCTGATGCTATTCTACGTAAAATAAGGTCACACACAGGTGATGCTTTTGCATTGCCTTTGTTTTCCCTTTTTTACCCTTTTATAAAGTTTGCTAGATTTAATCCAAACCTTCCTTTTTCAATCTATGTAAAAGCTACAAAGCCTGTACACCAATAATCTGTAATGATATTCTATAACCTATGTTCTTAAACAAAATTGACATAAACAACTATGATCATCTAAATTTAGGATGTGGTTTAAAAGCACATGAAAAGTGGTTAAATGTAGATGGTTCATGGCAAGTCATATTAGCAAAGCATACCATTATTAAAAAAATTTTAGTTATTTCCCGTCTGCTTCCCAAAAGCCAGTCCAAAATCCCATGGAAAAAAAATATTTTAAGATGGAATTTAACAAATAAATTGCCCCTATCATCAAACCGCTTTAATGCAGTTTATTCTTCACATACGATTGAACACCTCTTTTATGATGAGTCAATTGCTTTGCTGAGAGAATGTTATCGCATACTTGCAGATGGCGGAGTATTAAGAGTTGTTGTACCCGACTTATTTGAACTGACAAGGAAATATTTATCAGAGAAGGAGAAAGGTAATCTGTCAGCTGCAAATAAATTCATGTCAGATATGGGTTGTCATCCCCAATTTTTTCAAAAAAACATCCTCGCTTACTACCATCGATTGACAGCATTTCACACGCACAAATGGATGTATGACATGGATTCACTATCAGAGCTTTTTATAGATGCTGGTTTCTCGGAAGTTCAGCCAAAAAGAGCGCTCGACAGCCGCATATTAAGAATTTCAGAAGTTGAAGACCCGGAAAGAATCAACAATGGTCAGGGGATTGTTGTTGAGGGAATTAAGAATGCAAATGTTTAACTTCCAAAAGGTCTAAAAAATGAAGAAAGTTCTAATAATTGTCAGTTCATTTAAGCCGGCGATTATTGCGGATATGCATCGCGCCAGAATGTTATCTTTTCATTTACCAAATTTTGGCTGGCAAATAGAAGTTATGACTCCTGACAAGTCTTATCAGCCTCCCGATATTATTGAGGAAAACTCATCATTTTTTTTCCCTTCTGATCTGATAATCCACTCCGTTCCAGAATGGCATAATTTCTTTTTAAAAAGTATTGGCATAGGAAGTATCGGTTGGCGCGCATTCTGGCCTATGTTCAAATTGGGCTCTCAGTTATTAAGAAAGGGTGAATATGATTTGGTCTATATTTCTACAACTAACTTTGTTCTTTTTTGTCTTGGAAGGCTATGGAATATAATGCATGGAATACCTTATGTTCTTGATTTTCATGATCCATGGTTTAAGGAAAATTACCAATATATAACAACCAAAAACGCTCTAAAGTGGAAAACAACTCGTCTTTTATCAAAATATTTGGAGAGATTTTCTATAAAAAAGGCTGCAGCGGTTGTGTCCGTTTCACCACAATACCTGCATACAATTATCAATCGATATAAAAAGTTAAATTTGCCATGGATAATAAATGAAAAATACAAAGTTATACCTTTTGGAGCCATGGAGAAAGAGTGCAATTCCGGCCTTATTTCAAATTCTTCTGTTAAATCAAACAAGTCGGGCTATACAGTAAATGCCGTTTATGTCGGGGCAGGTGGAGCATTCATGGCAAAATCATTTTCTCTGTTTTGCCAAGGTCTAAAAATTCTGCGGGAAAAAGAACCTGAACTGGTAGGCAGGCTAAAGATATCTCTTTTTGGCACATACTTTGGTTGGAAAAAAGGAGATGAAAAAATTCTGCAGGAAATAGCAGACAAATCAGAGTTGTCTCATATTATTCAAGAACAACCATCAAGAGTTAGCTATCAAGAGTCAATCCAATTAGCAGAAGATGCAGATGGTTTACTTGTACTTGGTGTTGATGATCCAGGATATTTTCCATCCAAACTCATTAGCTATGCCCTTTTGGGCAAACCTTTACTCGCTTCTTTTCATTATTCTTCACCAGCGGCTTCAATCTTCACTCAATATCCGGATATGGGTAACCTCATTTGCTTTGATGGCACGATTATTCCGGATAAAAAAATGATAGCAACAATTAAAAACTTTATACTGGAAATGGTTAATAAAAATAGTTTTGACAGAAGAACTCATCTAAAACCTTTTCTGGCCTCTGCTATGGCTGAAAAACATGCCTCACTTTTCAATAGCTGTACGTTACCCCCCCCCCGGAGGCAGGTGTAAAGCAATGTCTATTCTTTTCGGACATCCCTGTGGCAATCCCAATTCTTTCAATGCAGCATTAGCTCATTGGGAAAAGGGGAAGCTCAACGCTCTATGTATTCCCTGGCTTCCAACACCAGCTCAACTAAACTTTTTGGAAAAAGTTCCGGCTTGTGAAAATTTAGCCAGGCAATTGAGGAGACGTTGCCATCCACCACTTTTAGAGGCGCCTCGCATTGAAGGGCGATCAGGAGAGTGGTCCCGTATGTTGCGTAGAGCTATGATGAGAAGTCAATTTAATAATAGAAAAAAATCTGAAGAAGCTAATCAGTGGCTCATGAGAACCATGAAAAATGAATGTCATAAATCAAGCGTTACCTCTGTACATTCCTATGAGGATTGCTCCCTATGGACATTTGAGGAAGCCAGGAAACTGGACAAACCGTGTATTTACGATATGCCCATTGGATATTATCCTGCATGGCAGGATATGCAAAAATCACTCATGTATAAATACAGAGACTGGCTTCCCCGGAATTGCTTTAGAATGAAAGAATATGTGCCGATAACACGAAAAACCCGCGAAATGGAAATGGCTGATATCGTATTGGCACCCGGCAGTTTTGTACTTAAAACGATAGAACAATTTTTAGAAAAAAAAATCTATATAGCGCCTTATGGTGTTGATTCAGTTAGCTGGTTTCCTTCTCATTCAAATAAATCAAAAGGACCACTTAAATTTATATTTGCCGGGCACATTTCTGTTAGAAAGGGTATACCTCTATTATTCCATGCCTGGGAAAATGCTGATATTCCGGATGCAAAACTAATATTAGCAGGGTCCTGGCAATTAGCCGAAAGAAAGAAAATGGAGATCCCTGACAATGTATCTTTTGCAGGCCACTGTTCTCCAGAAAAATTACTCTCCTATTTTCAGCAGTCTGATGTTTTTGTATTTCCCTCATATTTTGAGGGATTTGGAATGGTAATTACAGAGGCTATGGCATCGGGCTTACCCGTTCTGGCAAGTGACGCTACTGTAGCAGCAGATATACTGGACGACTCCTGTGGAATGGTTTTTCAGCGTGGAAACTCTGAACAGTTAATTGAGGGTCTAAGATATTTTTCAAATAACAGGGACCACCTTCCCGCTATGAAAAAGGCTGCTCGTCAAAAGGCAGAAACTCTAAGCTGGACCAAGTACCGTCAAAAAGTAAGTGAAGCTGTTGAAAGTTTTTGTTAAATTTTAATAAAATGTATAAAAAACAGGACATCATTTCTTGAAAAAAAATCTAAAGCTGGCTTTCATCATTACACATCCGATTCAATATTATGCCCCCCTTTACCGTCAACTTTCAAAGCGCCAAGACATTGCTGTCCGCATTTTTTTCACTTGGCATAACGGGACAAATGATGCCATGGATTATGGGTTCAAGAAAAACATTTCATGGGATATTCCCCTTGCAGATGGCTATGAACATGAACTGGTTCCAAACTGTTCTTCCCATCCAGGCAGTCACCATTTCATGGGAATTAATAATCCTTCGTTAATAAAGTCGGTCATGAAATGGAACCCCGATGCAATTCATATTACAGGTTACGCCTTTCTAAGCAACATTTTAGCATTAAGGGCTTTTCATAAATTAAAAATCCCCATACTCTTTCGGGGCGATTCTCATCTATTGGATAAGGAAGGGGTCTGGAAAAAGGTTTTGAAAAAAAAAGTGCTCAAGTATATTTTCAATCTCCCCTCTGCTTTTTTGTATGTCGGTAAAAATAACTACAATTACTTTAAATATTATGGTGTTCATGATGAAAAACTTTTCTATTGCCCGCACTCGATTGATGTTGAAAGATTCTCTACAGTTTCAAACTTGCAGGAAAAACAGGCCGCAAAATTACGAAATGAAATAGGAATTAAAAATAATTATAAAGTCTTGCTTTTTGCCGGCAAATTTGAAAAAAAGAAGCAACCTATTCAGTTAATGAGAGCCTTTTCCGAGATTTCGCCTGCAAACACGATTATGCTCATGGTTGGTAATGGTGAGCTGGAACATGAGGTAAAAAGAATGGTTGCTAAATTTCCTGAGCTCTTTAGATTACTTCCTTTCCAAAATCAAAGTATGATGCCTGTTATATACCGTTTAGGAGATTTATTTATCTTACCGTCAGCATTCAGGGAAACATGGGGACTTGCTGTTAATGAAGCTATGGCCTGTAGCCGGCCTGTCCTTGCAAGTGATCGTGTGGGCTGTGCAACTGACCTGATAATCCCTGGCAAAACTGGTGAAATATTTAAAGCATATAACTGGGGTAGCTTTAAAAACAAGCTCATATCTCTCCTTCATAATCCGAATCATTTGAAAGAAATGGGGAAAAACGCCAGAGATCATATTAGTAACTATACCTTTGAAAAAACGGTATCAACACTACTAGCTGCATTAAAAATATTACACAATAAGGGAATTCATTGAAAACGCTATATCCCAATAACATTGTATCTGTAAAAACAAATGATAATCAATCCCATAAACTCATCAGAAATTTATGGTTATTTTTTGCCGGGATAATAATCTGGATTGCCTGGAACTCATCACTATCATTTTCGGAAGAAATGATCATCGGATTATCTATTTCTATTCTGAGCATTCTGCCTGCTTTAATATGGCTAAGCAGTAATAATCGTGAACTTCCGGCATTTCAACTCTTTTGTATTACTCATCTTTTTTACTATGGCTATCCTATTTTGAACGGGAATTCTGAATACATGACATTTAAAGAAGAAAGCCGCCTGCTTGCTGCATACAACATCCTTGTTTTTCTTTTGCTCGTTCTTTCCATCTATTACTATAAAGGGCAGGTCAGAAAAACAACAAAACATTTGCCTGACTTCCTGTTAAGAGAAATTCCTGCCGGTTTAGCTTTAAACCTGTTTAATATAGGGGTATTCCTCTGGCTTTGCATTGTAAGCGCCAGGCAGTTCGGCTTGTTAGCGCTAGCAGGAAGTTATATCAACCTGTTGTGGACCATTGGTAATGTATTTGGATCTCTATCCTTATATTTTCTTTATCAAAAATCAGGTGCGGGAATGCTTAGAAAAACAAATCTTATATTTGTTAATTTCTGCCTTTTTTTCTCCATTTTAATCTCTTTTTCCAGTGGCTTGCTGGTACATGGAACATCTTTTCTCATAATTTCCATTATGGGATACGTAATAGGGAAAAAAAAGATTCCTTTAGTAACTATCATTCTATGTGCGATAGTTATTGGCTTTCTTCATGCGGGAAAAGCAGAAATGCGCAACAAATTCTGGAACAATCCATCTCCAAACAATATAACAAAAGTCCTGAAAGTATATGAATACTGGTTTCCAGCATCCCTGAGTGCAATATCTAAAGGCCTTGATAGTGAGCTTGGTTCAAGGTCCTTACTCAACCGCTTAAGTCTGATCCATATCCAGACACGCGTCATAGAATTAACACCTGCATACAGGCCTTATCTTAACGGAGAAACTTATTTTGACATTCCCACTCTGCTTATTCCCAGATTTTTATGGCCCAATAAACCAAGTGGACATCTCTCCACAGAAAAGCTAGGCCTTTATTATGGTGTTCATACACTCGAATCGGTCAAGTTTACCTCCATTGGATTCGGAAAACTTGCAGAAGCATGGGCTAACTTTGGATGGTTTGGAATTTTTCTTTTAGCGCTTTTTTATGGATTTACAATGAGATATATGGCAAAAGCCTGCTATAATAAAAATCAAGAATCTCTGATTACATTTACCGGTATTTTATGGCTTGGTTATAGTTTCCAGATAGAGTCTTCCATGTCCTCCTCTATTGTTGTATTTATACAGGCTTTTATTACTATGATCCTGGCCTTACATTTATTTTTACTCAAGAAAAATAATTAGATCTCTATCCTTGCAATTAACTTTTTTACTTATTTTCTTATGTTCCCGCTTGGAAAAGACAGTCGACGAAGAGAAGAAAGAAAATTCAAAAGAGTTGTTGTGTTTCGTACCGGACACCTTGGTGATACGATATGTGCTATCCCTGCCTTTCGGCTGCTGCGTAATTTTTACAATGACGCTAAAGTTTTTCTTATTTGTGATTCATCTCAGCAAGGGAAAGTAGCGGTTATTGATATTATTAACAGGTTTGATATTTTTGAAAAGGTTTTCAGTTATAAGAGCAATAAAGGTTTTAGCTCAATTTGGCAACTCTTTAGATTAATCCGCCAAATCAAGCCGGATATCTTGATTCAACTTCCACAGCAGAAAAAAAAACAATCACAACTTAATCTGCAACTTTTATTCTTTCGCCTTTCCGGCATAAAGAAACTAGCGGGATTTAATCATATATGTTCAGAAGGTGACTGGAAAATGAATGAGCCTGCTCGTTTAATTAAAATATTAAACAATGAGGGAATATACGGCTATAAACCAGCTTACCATATTGAAGTTCAGCCTGCGGCAACTGATTCTGTTCTCCAAAAATTAAAATCTATCGGCATAGGCCCCTTTGAAGACTACATAATTTTCTGTGGAGGAGGGAAATGTGGAACTCAGAAGTGGCCAAACAACCGATATGCCCAGGTATTAAAAGACATCCACAGATCGACTAAGGTCCCAATCATCGCAATTGGAACAGATGAGGAACTTCATCTGTATGAAAAGGAAATTTTACCGGAATTTCCACAACTTAATATGATAACGGTAACAATTGATGAATTATTTGAACTTCTCAGGTCAGCTAAATGCTATATTGGTAACGATACAGGGCCTATGCATGCAGCAGCGGCTGTAGGTTGTCCTGTTACAGGAATAATAAGCGCTCGAAACTTGCCCGGCCAATGGGATCCCGATATTGAATCCAGACTTTTAATCAGACATAGAACAGATTGTGAAGGGTGCTGGCTGGATAAATGTATTAAAGAAAATCATAAATGCATGATGTCGATTACAGTGCCAGAAGTTATTAATGAAGTTCAACCTTTTATAAAAAAATTAATCGAGACCAGAGGCTAGAATATAACTATGTCATGGATTCTCACATTTCAATATAATGGCTTGATTGAATGACCATTTTAATCATAAAAAATTGATGTTATGAAATTACTGGTTGTTATTCCTTCTTATTGGCCCGCCATAAAATTTGGGGGACCAATTCACTCTGTGCATACATTAAACAAGACGCTTGTAAAAATGAAGATTGATGTAACTGTTTTTTCCACTAATGCCGGCATTGAAAAAATAGTGCCAGTTAATGAGGAAATCATCAGGGATGGCGTAAAAATCACTTACTTCTCATATTCTAAACGCTTCGAATTCATGGCTGCCACAGGCTGGCAGTTTTCACGATGCTTAATTAATGAATTAAAAAAATCGTTAAAAAATTTCGATCTTGTTTATATTACCCCCATATGGAATTTTCCCGTATCAATTGCAGCGCACTATTGCCGCAAGTTTAAAGTTCCTTATGTTATTTCTCCCAGGGGAACAATGTACGGAGAGACGCTTTCCAAGAAAGCATGGAAAAAAATGATCTATTACTGGCTTGTATCCAATAGGGATATTAAACATGCATCTGCTATTCATTATACAACTCATGATGAGGCAGAACGATGCTATATACCCCATAGACGATCTGAAAATGCCATAATCCTTCCAAACGGAATAGATCTTTCAGACTTTAAAGACCTTCCATCAAAAAAGGCGCTGAGGACTAAATACCCTTACCTGGAAAATAAAAAAGTCATCTTGTTTATGGGTCGAATAAACTGGAAAAAGGGCCTCGACATATTAATAGACGCATATGGAAAACTTGTAAGTGAAAGAGATGATGTTCATTTAATTATTGCAGGAAATGATGAGAATGGATATATAAACCAGGTAAAAAAGTGGATAAATACGTATGGTATGAAATATTTCGATGCTTCATCAGGTACGATAACGATTAATGAAATACCGGATGTTACTTTTACAGGATTAATTAAGGATAAGGAAAAATTAATAGCTTATGCAGGGAGTGACTTATTTGTTCTGCCATCATATTCTGAAAATTTTGGGATGTCTGTAATTGAGTCAATGGCAACAGGAACAGCGGTTTTAATATCAAACCATGTAGGGCTTTACAAGGAGGTTGTAAAAAATAATGCCGGTTTTATCGTTAAAACAACATGGGAAAGTATTTATGAAGGATTAGCAGAAATGCTTGATAACGATCGGCATCGGAATATGCTTTCAAATAACGGAAAGAAAATGGTCCGGGATTGTTACAACATTGAAAATATTGGTAATAATATGATTAATGCCTTTAAGAAAGTCCTAAACAGTGTTTGATGAAATAACAAAAGATTATGGTTGGGAAATCCCGAATCCTTTCCCCCGGTGTAACTATGATTTAATCTTATCAGCAGAGCTAATTGGGCGCCTCTATAATCGGGACCTTTATTTAAAAAATCTAAATAGCTGGCTGAAAGAAGGAAGCTACCTTATTATTACAACGCCCTGCCACGGATATTTAAAAAACCTTATTATTGCCCTGACAAATAAATTTGATAATCATATAAACAGTCTATGGGAAGGTGGCCACATTAAATTTTTTTCAAAAAAGACACTCAGCCATTTGCTCCGGGATAACGGTTTTAAACCAATTTACTTTAAGGGTAGCGGGCGCATGCTCTATCTTTGGAAATCAATGATCATTATAGCAAAGAAATTATGACTTTACCTATTTCTGTTATCATCCTGACTTACAATGAAGAAAACAACATTGAAGATTGCCTCAATAGTCTTACCGGTTGGATTCGTGAAATATTTATTGTAGATTCATATTCTACTGATCGTACACTTCAAATTGCTGAGAAATATACTGACAAAATTTACCAGCATCACTTTGAAAACTATTCTCGACAAAGAAACTGGGCACTCGAAACCCTACCCATAAAAACTGATTGGATCATGAATATAGATGCCGACCACCGGATCACAGCTGAGCTTAAAAATAAGCTCCTTGGTATCTTTAGTGATAAGATTGATGAAGAAATAAATGGATATATTGCAAGTCGTCGAACAATTTTTATGGGCCGCTGGATTCATTATGGTGGTCACTACCCTGTCTACCATGCATTTCTATTTCGTAGAGGCTTTGGTATTTGTGAAAATAAGCTTTATGATCAACACTTCCTTGTTAAGGGAAGAGTGGAAAAAATCCCCTGTGACATAATAGATATAATTTCAGATTCCATTACCAGGTTTACGGAAAGGCATAATCATTGGGCATCACTGGAAGCATCTGAACAATTAATTAGTAACACCGGTAATAGGAGTATAGTAGAACCCAGGATTTCCGGCCATGAAATAGAAAAAAGAAGATATAAACGTGAAATATATTACAAGCTCCCTCTTTTCGCTCGTGCTTTTCTTTTTTTTATTTATCGTTATATCTTCAAATTAGGCTTTTTGGATGGAAAAGAAGGTTTGATTTTTCATTTTTTACAGGGTTTCTGGTTTCGCTTCCTCATTGATGCAAAACTATATGAAATAAAGAAACAATCTATAAAAAAATGATTATTCTTGGTCTCAACGCATATCATGGTAATGCATCAGCCGCCATCGTTGTTGATGGTAAACTGCTCGCTGCTGTCGAAGAAGAGCGTTTCAACAGGATTAAAAACTGGGCAGGCTTGCCTGTTGAGTCCATAAAATTTTGCCTCAATGAGGCAAAGATACTTATAGATAAAGTTGATCATATTGCTGTTAACCGTAATCCCAAAGCAAATATATCAAAAAAAGCCCTCTTTGCGCTATCGAGGAAACCCCCATTAAGAATAATTGCGGATCGTCTGAAAAATGCGTCAAAAATTGGAGATATAAAGTCAGAACTCACCTCCCTTTTTGAAACAAATATTAAAGCACAAATGCATAACATTGAACATCACATAGCTCATCTTGCCAGTACTTTCTTTGTTTCACCATTTGATAAAGCGGCTCTTCTGTCAGTCGATGGTTTTGGTGATTTTGTAGGCGCTATGTGGGGAATAGGGTCTGAAAACAGAATTAATGTGAAGCACCGAACTTTTTTTCCGCACTCACTGGGACTTTTCTACCTGGCCTTTACGCAATATCTCGGATTCTCCAATTACGGTGATGAATATAAGGTCATGGGCCTTGCACCTTATGGCGAACCTCGCTTTATGAATGAAATGAATAAAGTAATAAAAATTAATTTTTCAAAAGACAAGCCCTTTGAACTTGACCTTGATTACTTTATCCATCATTCAAAGGGAGTCAGGATGACCTGGGATAAGGGGATACCCGAGATGGGACCTGTCTATTCTGATAAGTTAATTTCTCTCTTTGGTCCTGCAAGACAAAAAGGAGAAGAACTAACTCAAAGGCATAAAGACATCGCTCATTCTCTTCAAAAGAGATATGAAGAAGCTTTCTTTCATATTTTAAGTCAGGTGTATGAAAAAACGAAATCTAAAAACCTTGCCCTTTCCGGAGGTTGCGCTATGAACAGTGTTGCAAACGGGAAGATCTTCGAGGGAACCCCTTTTAGAGAGGTTTACATCCAGCCTGCTGCGGGAGATGCCGGAGGCGCCATCGGGGCAGCCTATTATGTATGGAACCAGATTCTGGGAAATAAACGATCCTTTGTTTTTGAGAAACCCTATGTGGGGCCTCAATTTAATGATGCTCAAATAGAAATACTGATTAATACAAAGCAAGATGAATTAGAAGAATTTATCATCGATAAGATCAATGATCAGGCCCTTTTATGTAAAAAAGCAGCAGAAGAAATTTCAAAAGGCAAGGTAACAGGCTGGTTTCAGGGACGCATGGAGTGGGGATCACGGGCACTTGGTAACCGGAGTATCCTTGGTGACCCGCGCAGAATGGATATGAAAGATATTCTCAATAAAAAAATAAAAAGAAGAGAATCATTCAGGCCCTTTGCTCCTTCCATTAATATTGAAGCCACATCAGAATATTTTGAAAGGTCTTATCCCGATCCCTTTATGCTAAAAGTTTATAAAGTAAAAGAGTCAAAGCGTAAAATCATACCAGCGGTAACCCATATAGATGGGAGTGGAAGGCTCCAGACCGTCAGTAAAGAGATCAATCCCTTATACTGGAAATTAATCAATGAATTCAGGAAAATCACAGAGGTACCTGTTCTGCTCAACACATCATTCAATGAAAATGAACCGATAGTATGCAAACCTGATGAAGCCCTCAATTGCTTCCTGCGAACTAATATGGATGTTTTGGTTTTGGGTAATTACTTTATCAAAAGAAGACAATGAAAATATCCATTGTTACCCCCACGCTCAATGCCTCAAAAACAATAAAAAAATGCATTAAAAGCATTAACAGTCAAGACTACCCTCATACTGAGCATGTAATCATTGATGGAAATTCGAAAGATGGGACCCTAGAAATTATTAACAGGTATCCATCAAATAATCGAATAGTCCTTTCAGAATCAGATCATGGTATTTATGATGCCATGAACAGAGGCATATTAATGGCAAGCGGGGAAATCATTGGAATACTAAATGCCGATGATTTTTATCCTGACAACAATATAATTTCAAGAGTAGTCAATGCATTTGAAGAAAATGAAACTGACTCCTGTTATGGAGACCTGATTTACGTTGACCCGATAAATACGACCCAATTTATTCGCTACTGGAAATCATCTCCCTATAATGATAAACTCTTCTACAAAGGTTGGATGCCTCCGCATCCAACTTTTTTTGTAAAAAAAAGAGCCTATGAAAATTACGGTCTATACAGGCTTGACCTGGGAACAGCGGCTGATTATGAACTTATGCTACGATTTCTGCTAAAATTCAGCATTTCAACACATTATATTCCTCACGTTCTTGTCAAAATGAGAACAGGTGGAAAAAGCAACCTGTCCATTAAAAACAGGATAATGGCAAACATTAATGACAGAAAAGCATGGAAAATAAATGGTCTCAAACCAAAACCATGGACTCTTTTTCTAAAACCCCTTTCCAAGATGAGCCAGTTTTTTTGAAGTCAGTGATTTAAATTATTATGAAATCAAATAAACTTACAAGTCTGTTTTTATTCTTTTTAGATGTGATCACCCTATCGACATTATTTTTCATAATGACTGTATTCAGGCATGGCACAACGAACTTGCCGCCTCACTTCAATTTAAGCATCATCATTTGTATCTTTATTTCATGGTTCGTTCTTTACACTATCAGCGGTTATAATGGTTCTCATGACATGCTGAGTTTGTCTTATACAAGCCAACACTTTATCGCCCTGTTAATTGCCCTTTTATTAACAGTCTTCAGCATTTATATTTTCACGCTTTCACCCTCCTGGCAATTCAGTCGGAGCGTACTGCCTTTAACCTATTTTTTGTTTATTCCCCTTTCAATCTACTACAGAAGAATGATCAGCATAAAAATGATTAGTTTGCTCAAGGAAGATTACTTCCTCGTACTGGGAGTGTCGAATCTTGCAAAAAAGCTATGCGAGGAATACCAGGGTTCAGGGCTCCCTCAAAAACTTCGAATTGCAACAACTAAAAAAACATCTGAAAGAGAGTATATATTTGGAGAGAATTCCCCCCAAATTGAAACATTACCTGCAAACCTTGCCGGATTCATCGATAACAGATGCACTGGTGTTATTCTGGCTGATACAAATGTAAACCAGTCCATACTGGATAATCTGACTGCTATCCATTTTAATAAAGTCCCCGTCATGTCAATCGAATCTTTTTATGAAAGATTCATGCAAAAGGTTCACATACCCGGCATCAGTCATTTCTGGCTTCTCCAGGATGGCTTCATGCTCGTTGGAGCTACCGTTTACGACAAGGTAAAACGGATATTGGACATCATTCTTTCCTTATTATTGTTTACTTTAACCCTTCCTCTATTCCTTTTAATCCCTATTTTGATTAAAGTGACCAGCAGGGGGCCTGTCATTTACAGGCAATCAAGGGTTGGCAAGGACAGGGTTCCTTTTACGCTGCATAAATTCAGGACCATGAAGGAAGGTTCCGAAAAGGGTGATTCCTATACGAGAGTTTCAGATGAAAGAATAACGGGTCTGGGCAAATTTTTAAGAAGGACCCGCCTTGATGAACTTCCTCAATTATGGAATGTTTTAAAAGGGGATATGAATTTCATTGGTCCTCGAGCGGAATGGATAAAACTCACGGAAGAATATGAAAAAAAAATCCCCTATTATCACTTCAGGCATTTAGTCAAACCGGGAATCACCGGCTGGGCACAGGTTAACTACCCTTATGGGGAAGGTATTCAAGACACTATAAAAAAACTCGAATATGATCTCTACTATATCAGGCACTACTCTCCTTTACTTGACGCAAAAATTATTCTTAAAACAATTTACGTTATTTTCTTCGCTAAAGGACAATAGACGCTTTTTTTCTTTTACTTGACTCTTTTGTAATGCACCTATAGAATTTTATCTATTTTATTATTAAGGACAGCAGATGATTTTAATGATTGATAATTATGATTCTTTTACCTTTAATCTGGTCCAGTATTTGGGAGAGTTAGGCGCAGAGGTAAAAGTTTTTAGAAATGATGCCATCAGCGTAGATGATATTAAAAAACTGGCTCCTGAAAAAATCGTTATTTCTCCCGGACCCTGCACGCCTGATGAAGCAGGTATTTCTGTTGAAACCATCCTGGCCTTTGCTGAGCAAGTTCCTATTCTCGGCGTCTGTCTCGGGCATGAAGCCATTGGCGCTGCCTTTGGCGGTAAGATCATAAAAGCCAAAGAGTTAATGCATGGCAAGACATCAATCATTACTCATGATGGTAAAGGAATTTTTAATAACATTGCCAACCCTTTTGAGGCAACACGATACCACTCTCTGTCTGTAGACTCAACATCTCTTCCTCAGTGCCTGGAAGTTTCCGCCCGCACCGATGATGGAGAAATTATGGGATTCAGGCATAAAGAATATAATATATCAGGCATTCAGTTTCACCCTGAATCTATCTTAACCACTGTAGGTAAAGATCTTTTAAAAAATTTTCTTTTAATTAATTGATTTAAATTGTAAACTTTTTTCATATTTTCATATTTATTTAGCATTTTTTTCAGGATACTCATAGCAGGCAAAATGACAGAGCTTTAAGGGAGCAAACTAAATATATCGTAAATACAGGTAGTTAGTGAATCAGGCGCCATATTCTATGGAAGGTATGTTTTTTGCTATGATAATAGAAGGATCTCAAAAAACAGAAAAGACAAAGCAACTCTGCTCAGAGCAAATCCAGGGAAACCTGGAGACGCAGAGCTTCGGGACTTCGAACATATTTGCATCGATGATCATGTCAGCCGGGCCGCCAGAGATTTTTTCTCTGGCGGCTTTTTTTTGATTACTTTTTAATGTAAACTTTCATACATAACCTTTAGCACTAGAGTAACTATGGATTTAGCGCGTGAAAGAATAATCACTAAAAGACCTGCCACCCCTAAATGTGAAATATGGGCTGTTGGCGGTGGAAAAGGTGGAACAGGCAAAAGTTTTCTCACAAGCAACATTGCTTCCTATTTGTCATCTACAGGAAAAAAGGTTGTCCTCATCGATGCAGATCTCGGAGGAGCAAACCTGCATTCATTTCTTGGTGTGAATAAACCTCAATATTCACTTAGTGATTTTTTTGAAAAGGGACTTTCTCTTGAAGAGATCATAGGGTATTATAGAAGTGGGAAAGGGAAATTCGGTCTCGTAACCGGTGATATCAACTCACTCGACTCGGACAAGATTAAATACACGCAAAAGCTCAAACTATTCAGACACATAAAACAGATAGCGTCAGACCATGTGCTTATTGACCTTGGCGCAGGTTCACATTATACAGCTATTGATACCTTTCTCCTTGCAGATAAAATGATTGTCGTTATTGTTCCTGAAATTACTTCTATCGAGAATATGTATCAATTTGTAAAAAGCGTTTTTTTCAGAAAATTAAAAGCATCATTTGCCGAAGCCGGTTTAAAGCATATTTTCCTTAACATGTGGAGCGATAGAAATGAGAAAAATATAAATAATTTAAGGCAACTCATTGACTATCTCGGAAAAGCATCTTATGAATACAAGGAAATAATTAACGGCGTTCTCAATAACTTTACAATTAATGTTGTAGTCAATCAGGCCAGGTATGATGAAGATATATTAGTAGGTAATTCTATTAAAAGTGTGCTGCTAAAGTACCTTGGAATAAAATCAAACTATCTGGGGTATATCGAATATGATGATATTGTCTGGAACTGCATCAGAAAAAAACAACTATTGTTAAGAACTCACCCTTCAGCAGCAAGTGCAAAAGAAATTAAAAAAATGACCGACTATCTGGTAAATATTAATTGAGTGGAATATTTTTATGGATAGAAAAGACCTTAAAAAATACTTCGATTTTTTAGAAATAGACATAAATGCGTCTATTCCTGAAATAAGAAATGCCTATACTTACCTTAAAACACTTTATTCAGGTAACTCTCTCGTTGTTTCATCCATACAGGAAGAGTTTAATGAAAATAACCGTAAGGAAATCCTTGGGGATATAGAGATGGCCTATCAGAAAATTTTAAAAAGCTTTGAAGCTGAGAAACAAAAAGAATGTATGCATAAAGAGCCTCTCGATTATAAAACACAAGAGGCCCTGAATGCATATATTTCACAGCTTGAATCCTATTCAGGAGAATCACTCAGACACATTAGGGAACTGCACGGCCTTGACTTAAAAAAAGTAGCCCAATGTACCAATATCAGCAGAAGATATTTACAAAGTATAGAGGAGGAGGATTTTAGTTCATTACCTCAAAAAGTCTATCTCAAAGGGTTTATCGTAAGCTATGCAGATCATCTGAACCTTGATTCTCAAGCCGTTGCGGAAGATATGATGAAAAAATATGAAATTTGGTTTAAAGCTTGTCAAAATAATAAATATGACACGCTCAACCTATAACACAAAGGAGGTTATCAATGGATAAAATATCTATACTTTACTCGGGTAATCCTGTGCTCACCATCATTTTGATTCTGATTATATCCGTTATTCTCTTGTATATTGCCAGAAAGCCGGCCCACGAATTGATTAAATCCATTTTCCACATGGCCCATAAAGCGTTACGCCTTTCGGCAAGATCGACAATGTTGGCTGAAAAAAGGATGGCCTCACGAAATAGGGAAGTTCTGTTGTCAGTGGGTGAAGAAGCTGTAGAGCGGGTGATCGAGAGAGAATTTCATAGAGTAGAAGCCGTCGTCAGGCGTGATCTTAGCGGCTACCCGACCCTTCAGCAGGCACTGAAAACACAAATCGCAAAAATAGAGGAGGATTATTCTAAAAGTGCTGACGCGCCTCCTGCACCGCCAGGCTGGGTACATGCCGTTGAAGCGGTCGCTAAAATTCCTCCATCAGGCGACACTCTCATTTCAAATATGTTGGGGGCGATAAACCAGTCTATCGAAAAACAATATAAAAATGTTCTGTCGGATTATAGAAAGGCCTGCGCAGAGAGACATTCCCTTTTAAAAAAGATGATGCCATTCTGGCGGCAAATGTCTAACACGCTTTCAGAAGTCGATAAAACAATTGCCAGCATCCTGGAGAGGGCAAAAGTAATTGACGCAAAAATGGATTTTTATGAAAATATTAGAAAAGGCTCCGAAAAAGCGGTACGCATGCTCTCTTCATCATCACTTACTCAATTTTTTATCGCAGGTCTTGTTATGTTAATCGCTATTGGCGGCGCCGTTATTAATTTTAATCTCATTGCGCTGCCCATGTCTGAAATGGTTGGTGGCGGAAGCTACATAGGGCCTTTTAAAACTTCAAATGTTGCAGCCATGGTCATTATTCTCGTTGAGGCTGCAATGGGTCTATTTCTTATGGAATCTCTTCATATAACCAAACTTTTTCCGATTATCGGCGCTATGGATGACAAGATGCGTCACAAAATGATATGGATTACCTTTTCTATACTCTTTATCCTGGCTGGAATTGAATCTTCTCTTGCCTATATGCGCGACATGATAGCAGCCGATATGCAGGCGCTCAGACAATCTCTGGCAGAGGTGACTGTATCACCGGAACAGTCAGGCAACTGGATTCCCACGGTAGGACAAATGATAATGGGTTTCATCTTGCCTTTTGCCCTGGCATTTATTGCCATTCCTCTTGAATCATTTGTTCATTCATCGAGAACCGTCCTCGGCGTTGCTGTTGTGGGAATGCTAAGATCTATTGCATATATTCTGAGGTTGACGGGCAACATTTCAAGATCGCTGGGTGAAATGCTCATAAGAGTGTATGATCTATTCATATTTGCGCCTTTATGGATTGAAGGACTGTTAAAAAAAGATGGCAAAAGCGAAGGTAAAATCAAAACTGTTAAACCTGTTAAGGAGGAGAAAATAGCATGAAAAAAAATATAATCAGGTATGCGCTTTTAGTTTTATTTCTTGCCGGTTGTGCTGATACGACAAGTCACACAAGAGGTGTATACATGTTGATGGATACTTCCGGAACCTATACCCAGCAAATAAAAAAAGCGCAGTCAATTATTAATTATCTGCTCGCAACTTTACAGCCTGGAGATACTCTGGCGGTGGCAAGAGTAGATAGCGCCAGTTTTAGCGAGAAAGATATCGTTGCCAAAGGAACCTTTGATACAAGACCCTCTGTCGCCAATGAACAGAAACGGAAGTTCCGTCAAAAGCTGGATAATTTTGCAAAGAGAGTAAAAGGAAGCGCCTATACGGACATTTCAGGTGGTATGCTTCAGGCCGTTGAATACCTCAATGAAGCCGGCTCCGGTAAAAAAACTATTCTTATATTTTCCGATCTTAAGGAAGAAATTAAAAAAGGTCATGTAAGGGACTTCCCAATTCAGCTAGGTGGTTATCGGGTTGTTGCCCTCAATGTGACCAAGCTTAGTTCAGACCAGATAGATCCGAGAGAATACCTGGATCGTCTTACTTATTGGGAAAAGCGGGTCACCGATGGTGGTGGAACATGGAAGGTAATCAATGATCTTGAGAGACTGGAAAAGCTGCTTGAAGACTGACTTTAGTCGTTTAGGCTATTAAGTTTCTGCAACAATGACGTGGATTAATGAAAAAAATAATTCTGTTAAATTAAGCATATATGTACAACCAAGAGCTTCAAAAAATGCAATTTCAGGTTTCTTTAACAATAAATTAAAAGTAAAGCTCACTTCACCTCCCGTCGGTGGCGCCGCTAACGAACTTTTAGTTAAATTTCTTGCTAAAAAGCTTTCCCTTGCAAAATCTGACATTCTTATCCTGTCAGGAGACAAATCGAGGAGCAAAGTTTTAATGGTGAAAGGTATTAGTGAAAGCGAGGTAAAGAAAAGCCTGAAAATTTCTTAATTCCTGTTCATTTTTTCAAGTCTTGAAATTACCGCAGAGTTGGCAGGATCAAGAGTCAATACGGTCTGGTATTGCCTGAATGCTTCGCTATCTTTTCCAAGTAAGACAAATAAATCCCCAGTTTAAGCCGTGTCTTTATGTTTCCCGGCTTAATATCAAGACAGGTTTCATATTCCTTAATGGCCATCTTTTCTATACCCTCTTTTTCATAAAGATTCGCCAGTTTATAATGAACATTAAAGTCAGCAGGAGCGATAACGGACAACCTTCGGTAACTGTTAATTGCCTCCAGCGGTCTGCCTGTTTCTTCATAAGCAGCGCCCAGAATATGAAATGACCTGACACTTCTGCTGTTTACCTGTAAAACCTTTTCAGCGACTTCAATTGCCTTTGAATGATCTTTATTTTGCAGGTACAACTGAGCAACTTCCTCACCATATTTTTTCAGGCGGTCCTTCCCCACAGAAATGATATTATTAAGCAAAGCAATAGCAGCCTCTTTATCCCCCAATTCCAGCAATACCCTGCTCTGCCAATAAATGAACCTTTCCGGAAGCTTATTCTTATTTAGACGGTCCCTCTTAAGAAGTGAGTCAAAGTCCTTCATCTTCATCAAATAATGAGCGTACAAATCAATATATCTCTCATTTTCCGGTTCTAATTGAATCGCTTTGCTATATGCCAGCCGAGCGCCTTTATCATCACCTTTATTACTTAATAAACGGGCTATTGTTATACTGCTTTTGCTATCAAGCGCCATCTCCATAATTTCATGGCTATCTATATTATTATCAATTAACAATTCGACGATGGCATAGAACCGGTCACTTCTTCTTAAGGCAATTTTCTTTAATTGTTTTACTGAATTATTAAAAGTCTCTTCTCCACTCGCTGCTCTCGCCACTTTTAAGGCATATGATGGTCTTACGGGATCTAATGCGGCAGCCATCTTTAAGGCGCGCATAGATTCATCCTTATTCCGCACAAGTTCCTTCATATAGGACATGAGCGCCCAATAGTGTGCTCTAAGCGGGGCAGAGATAATGGCTTGATCAAGAACATCGATAGCCCTGTTTACTTCATTTTCCCGCAATAAATATTGGCTCCTTTTGAAAAGAAGGTCAGGGTCATTAGTGAACCGCAGAAAACCTTCTTCATTTCTCTCTCTTACGGCAGCATCACTATTATTTGTATAATTAAAAAAGCGTATACCCTCCAGGAAAGTCATAGAAAGAAATAATGCGGTTACCATTGTCATGATAAGGTAATGTTCTTTTCCAAAGAAGAAGCGCTTTTTAGCCGTTGACAGATAAAGACCACAAAGAAAAGAAAAAAGATAGGCATTAGACGGTATTCTCATATTAAATTCGACGGTGTTATGAATCAGCAGGGCAACAATGGCCGAATAAATACCGGCCTGGAGATACCTTTTTTCCCTGTCCCTTATATTAACTTTTATGGGATTATTCTTAAGCAGTAAAATCAGGAAAGGGACTAAAAGAAGAAAAAAACCGATAATACCCGTTTCAGCAAGCAGCTGAATATATTCATTATGGGCATAATGAAAAGTCTTTTCCATATCAAAGGGTCTGTAAAGAGGAAAAATATCCTTATACGTGCCCAGGCCTGTGCCCAGGAGGGGATAATCGCTGACAATATCCAATGATGCCCTCCATCCCTTCAGCCTATAATGGAAAGAGGGATCTTCACTCACCCTGTAAAGACTGGAAATAGTTTCTAAAACAGACCTGGAACCGACTAAAATAAAGAGAGCGCAAACAAAGCTGCCAATAAGTGAAAAAAGAAATATTTTCCTTTTATATTCTCCCTCCCTCCAGAGGATAAAGACCTGCAATATTATGGCAAGCAATAAGCTTACAAGACCGCCCCTTGACCCGCAAAGGAGAAGTGCAAAAAGGGAGAGAGACAAAGAAAAAACTAAAATAATGGTTTCCCCCCTATTAACCATATTCTTTTTGATTCCATTGCCATACTGAAATAGCAGGAGTGATAATAAAGGCAACATCGCCATATTTGTGAATGATGCAAAGTGATTATGATTTACAAAGGGACCAAAGGGAGCACCTGCCTTCAATGGCCTTAACCAGTAAAGCTTCCCATTCCAGGAAAAATACTGAATAATACCGAAGAGAGAAATAATGAAAGAAAGAGCCGTTAAAAAGAATATGGCCCTTTTCAAGTGCGCTTTTCTCTTAAACAAGGCGGCGCTTATTATAAAAATCAAAAAGCATGTAATAAGCAGTTTAAGTGATGACTGTGTACTGAAAGGGTTAACGCTGATAAATGAAGGAAAGTCTAAACTGTCCGGTATGGCCGCCTTTTCTTTAATAAGAAACAGGGCGGGGGAAATTATTTGAAGAAGCGATGAACCTATGGGCAGAAGTTGTATTAAAGGAATAATAATAAAAGGTAAAAGAAAAACATACAAAGGAAAAGACTTATGTTGATTTGCCTGCAGGTATTTTTTTTTAAATAAACGCTCCATTCCCCAAAGGAGAAAAAGAGTAAAAACAACCAGTTCCATCACTATCATGCTCCACTTTTGAATGCCTCCAAAAGAAAGAGCCAGAAAGGGAATAAGAAGCAATATTATCGATCGATAAACTTTCTCCAAAACCATCCGCTTCTTTTTTTATTTACACTTTTATAGGGAGGTATATCTATGGCAGCGCCATCGACAACAGCCTGGGGACGATGGACAGCCATATTTTGAGCATTCTCATATCCACTCAATGCTGAAACAATCTGATAGGCGCCTTGCATGGAAGGCCCCCGCTTATCGATAGAGTGACAATCAGAAGCAATAATATGAACGAGACTGCATTCTATAAGGCGTTTTGAAAATACTTCAACAGTGCGTCCAAAACCACCGGTTATACTCATTGCCGTAATTTGGGAAAGACAGCCTCTATCAATCAATGCACGCAGAATATCCGGATTTTTCAATATGAGAGCATCTCTCTCGGGATGAGTAATTATCGGCGTTATACCATTGACCTGCAGGTGGAAAATAATTTTATGGATTTTTTCAGGATCATAATAGGGCGGAAGTTCCACCAGAATATACTTGCCTGCATCATTAATAGTCATTAAATCCCCCGATTCGAGACAGGGAATAAGCTCCGGCGTTAAGGCAACGTCGGCGCCGGGCAGGATTTTTAAAGGTATCTTCTTTTCACCGATTATCTCCCCTACGCTTTTGACTTGCCTGAGAATATTCGGGCGACTATTTCTATAAACTCCATTTAAAGTATGAGGCGTAGCCACCATTATCTCCGTACCGGCCTCGGTGGCAGCCATGGCAAGCGCTATGGTTTCTTCAATGTCATCTGCGCCATCATCAACTGCCGGCAGCAAATGGCTGTGAATATCTATCATTCCTTTTCGTTGCCATAATTATAATTATAGTAATAATAACCGTAATAGCCATCTTCCCGGGTATTAACCCTATTTAGCGCAACGCCAATCATATTGGCTCCAACTTCAGAAAGGGCCTTAATACTTTTCTGGGCCTTTCCCCTTGCCGTACTCTTTGTATCAACAACCAGTACGACACCATCTACAGCCCTTCCAAGAACTGCCGCATCAGCCAGTGAAATGGAAGGAGGCGAGTCGAAAATTATCCTGTCATAGTCCTTCTCCAGAATTGATATTATCTCCTGCATTCTCCTGGAGCCAAGAAGTTCTGAGGGATTAGGTGGAATTGGACCACAGGTTATTATCCCAAGGTTTTCAATTCCTGTTTCATTAATAACGGCATTGATGGAAAGATCATGATCTACCAGTATATTACTGAGTCCGCCTGAACCTTTTAAATTGAATACCTTTTGGAGCGTGGGCCTTCTAAGGTCACAATCGATAAGCAATGATCTCTTCCCTTCATGAGACATGGTTACAGCCAGATTAATAGCAGCCGTTGTCTTCCCTTCACCGGGACCGCCGCTGGTTACCATAATGGTTTTAATCTCTTTATCTGAAGAAGAAAATAATACTGAAGTTCTAAGGCCTCTAAAAGCTTCCGATATCATTGATTTGGGCATTTTATCGGTGATCAGATACAGGTTCTCCTGTTCTTTACCGAAAATAGCCGGTATGGTTCCGAGAAATGGTATCCCTAAATATCGCTCCACATCACTTTCACTCTTGATTCTGTCATCAAGAAACTCCAGAAAAAGCGTGAGACTTATACCGCCAAATAATCCAATGAGAACACCCATTAATATCATTTTTCTTTTATTGGGATAAACCGGTTTTCCCGGTCTTTGAGCATAATCAACTATCCTGATATTGTTAAATTCCATTCCTTCTGTCAGACTGGTTTCTTTTAATCGATTTAAAAGAACGTCAAAAAGCTTTCGGTTCCCTTCTGACTCTCTTTTTAACACATTATACTTTATTGCTTTCTTGTTTAAAGCCAGCGCTTCCCGCTTTTGTTCATCAAGAGACTTTCTAAGAGTAACCTCTTCCAGTTTGGCAATTTCATAATCATCTTTTGTTTTCCTGACAAACTTCCTGACTTCTTCCGCTATAATGGCCTCTAATGTCTTAATTTGAGAGATAATACTTGCCATTTTGGGATGTTTCTTCCCATAGGTTCCTGACAATTCCGCCCTCTCTCTCTTCATATCGAGAAGGCTCGCATTTAAAGTATTAACCTGGGGACTGTCAACAAGATTGGTTAATGCCTCCCAGCTATTTTTGGTCATCAACTCATTTAATTGCCCGTATTTTGCTTCCCGCTTCAATCTGGACATATTTGCCTTTATTAAGGCTGAATTTAATTCAGACAATTTTTGCACGACAATATTTTGTCTTTCCTCTAATGAAATTATATTATGCTTTTCCTTATATTCCTGCAGGGCAAATTCAGAACTTGTAACTTTTTCCTGCAATTCTTTTACCTGCTCTGACAGCCATATAGTCGCCTGAGAGGATGCATTGATTTTCTCGGTCAGATTTTGTTCAACATAGGTGTCTGCCCAAAGGTTGGCCAGGTCGGCTGCTTCTTCAGGATCGGGCCCTTTAATGGAAAGATGCACAAAGCGGCTTCCCCGTTCAGGGTTCACCGTAAGCATATTTAATAAAACAGACTCAGGGTATAATACACCCTCAAACTTTTTCAGTTTATTTAAGGGCGATGCGTCAAATACCTTTCTGGCAAGTCTCCGACTGCTGATTATCCCGGCTTGTGTCGCGTAATAGTCTGACGAAGACGCATCAATATTCATCACGTCCTGAAAGGACAAAATATTGGGATTTTCTCTTTCAATAAGGATTTTAACGGAAGCCTGGTAGATAGGTATTATAGAAAAAGCTTTGACGGCGGCAATTGTTACGGCAATGATTAAAATAGCCGCAACAAGCCATAATCTTTTTCTGACAATCCTGATATAGTCTTTAATATTCAGTTCTTTTTCTGTTACTTCTTCCATTATTTAGAAAAAACTTTCCGGCACAACGATAATATCATCGGCCATTAATGCAGTATCCAGTTGTTTGTCACCCTTTATAATTTTAGAAATATCCACATGAATGGTTTCCTCTTTTCCTGCCTTTCCCCTGATTATTTTGGTCCTCGACGGAGCGGCAATTTTTGTAAAGCCACCGGCCCTTGTAATTGCCTGCAAAATAGAAATATCCTTTTCCAGCGTATAGGAACCCGGGTTCTTAATCTCCCCGAAAACAAAATATGTATTAGGGTCCGGAATCTGGATAACATCGCCATCATTAATTTCTATGTTCAGTTTAGTATCACCTTCATCGAGGAGACGCTTTAAATCTATTTTAATGGGCTCTTTATCTGATACAGTATTCCCCTTATTGCTTCCTGATTGTGATATAATGGCGTGCTGGGCGGCATCG
Organism: Deltaproteobacteria bacterium; assembly: GCA_029860075.1. Lineage (NCBI taxonomy): Bacteria > Pseudomonadati > Myxococcota > Myxococcia > Deltaproteobacteria bacterium. The sequence continues at coordinate 31,137 of JAOUBX010000045.1, forward strand.
CTTAGAAGTCCACCCGCTCTGGAGATGACTTCCAGCAATGTAATCGATTTTCTCAGTTCATAGATACCCGGCTTCGCTACTCCCCCGAGGACATAAATTTTTCGGCTTCTGTATTCCTTGATTAAAATGGTGACCTGCGGGTTGATGAGGTAACCATCTGCCAGCCTTCTCTCTATCTCTTTCTCAAGCTCCGTAATAGAAAATCCCTCGGCTTTAATTCTTCCCAGCAACGGGAATGATATATTGCCGTGAGAACTGACTTTCAGCACAGAAGACAAATCCGGCTGTTCATACACGTTGATTTGCAAAAGATCTTCCGCCCCGATGTAGTAATCTTCAGCGAAAGTATTATTTATGAAACTCGTAATTGTCAGGAGAGAGAAGAATATATAAAAACAGAATAAAGGATAATAAGGTTTCCTGTAAAACCATTTTGAGGGAAAGTTCATTTACTTAAAATTCAACCGTCACATTCGCTGTGTATTGATTGTTTTGGTAATCTTCAGCATCAATGTCTGAATTTCGCTCTCTGTAATGATAACCGGCGCCGACATAAAGCCATGGCCTTATATTGTAATTAATGTTTAGCCCTGCACCATATAAATAGTCGGTTCTTTCTCCCCCTGAAGCAGCCTTATGATATTCATTGATACCATATGAAACATTGAAAATTGATGAAATTTTAGTTGATATTCTCAAGGGAAGGCCAAGCGATATTGTGTTGTCCGTATAATAATAATAACGGTCAGTTCCACTGCTAAAGAAAGATTCCGTAATATGTCTCTTCCCTGTTAATAATATCCTTGTATAACTGGAGTATTGATAATTAAAGCCAAGCGCCGCAATAACGGTATTAACATCTTCCCTATCGGTTGCCTCGTAGTCACGGTTAGTGTAGCCAACAGATAAATTAAGGCTGGACTTTGATGTTAGCTGGCCTTTCACTCCTAAAGATACATAGTCAGATTGTGAATCTCTTATATCAGCGGCAATGACCTTATCATATTCTATATTTCCCCTGCTGTATTCCAGGAAGAATGATGTTTTAGGAAGGAGCCTCAGGGTAAATTCACCGCCATAAAGTTCTTCCTTCCTGTCATATGCTTCAAGGTATGCCTTGTTAGTCTCCTCTTCATAATCATGCAGTGTATTGCTGTATTTCAGGCTGAATGAAAGCCTGTCAAAAATATTTGATCCAAGGGCAAGCTGCAACAGATTTTGAGTTCTTTCATCCATATCGGTCGATTCAGAGGATGCCGGATCGGCTGTCTTCACATAGCTGTCTCTGAGCATGAGCTTCAAGCCGCCGGGGAAGCGTGTATTGATAAAAGCAGTCCCTGTATGGGTCTCTTTATCTTCCTTTGTTTCACTAGCGTATCTGTAAATATCGGCGCTGTACTCCAAAGAATAAACCCGTTCATCATGGCTGCGTTTTACTTCTATAGAGGGAGATATAATGTAAATACTGTCATCACTTTCATTCACATCCGTAAGATAAACATTGTCATCATACCTGTAGGCCAGAGATATGGCAGGATGAAGTTCCGTGCCGCCATAATGGATATTTCCCGCAGCCTCTGAGTTTACTGACAAACCCATAATTATTACTGCAAAAAAAACAATAAAAAGAGTGATATTTTTTTTTTTAAAACTCAAAAAACGCTCCAAATATTTATGGCCCCACAGGACTTGCGGGCCCGGCTTCAACAGGTGGCGGCGGCACGATGGGGTCGTATTGAGGCTCAACTTTTTCCGGCGTATAATCCCAGGTTCGGACCTCCATCCTGTCTTCCGGACCTAAATTGTAAGTCCTGCCATCTTCATTAAAAATATATACACCATCTTTTGATTGCAATATGCTTATAGCAGCTGTTTCATTAACTTCATCCATCTGAATCACAATGCCTTCTCCGGGATCAAGCGTTACAGTCGTGGCTGTAATTTTAACCCCTATATCACCGGTGCTGCTCCCGGGCACAAAAATCTTTGTTTCATTTTTAACAACATCCGTTGCTATATTTACTGATTCTCCGCCATCGAGATTGATATTAGCTGCGTTTGCAATAAGGGCTACAGAACTTTCATTAAAATCCGGCGTATCTACAGTAGTCTCATCCCCGGAAATTCCCAATATAATAGCATTTTTATGACCAAGCTGAATAGTAACATTATCTGTATAAATACCCATGTCGCCATTTACACTCTGAACAAGCGTTTTATCCCCCTCTTCCCCTTTAATCCAGACATTTTTTCCTCTATCCATTTTCACGGTAAAGGATCCATCATGCTTTGAAATCTCTACCTCTCCTTCTTCATTGGAAAATTGCATGTCTCCGCGAGAATCGACATACATGGAAACAGTCGTCCCTCTAATGCCTGCGACGGCCACTTTCGATTCAAAAGAGGTCCACATCCCTCTCACTTTTCTTACATTGGCCCAAAGCTTGCCAAAAGACACCTTTATATTTCTGTTCATATAAGACAAATCTATAAATCCGAAGAGTTTCTTCCTGGTGGGTCTCTCTTCAATTGAAAGTGATGAGTTCTCGCTAATTTTCATGAGGCTTCCATCATTAAATGTCAACTCTGCACTCCCGGCAAGTGTTTTAATTTCATCTCCATTAAAAAGCGTTACTCCAGGTTTCTTGACTCTTAGCCACTTACCTTTTGCGCGGTAAGGACTCTTGATCCTTACCTCTCCCTTTACATTGGAAAAGCTGGCAATCTCTTCTGCCGCAAAAGATTTGCCGGACCCTGCGTGAAGGGCAATAAGTAATGTGAGCACCGTAATAATTACCGATTTCCTGTTGACAAACATGGCCATTACCTCCTTAATCAGATTTATCACTTTGAAGAAGTATTAGTCCTTTTTAAAAACCGATATAACTAATCCACCTTTGACAGGCACTAAATCGTAATCCATGTTTATCCCTTCTTCAAGATCAATAACAATCCTCGTTACACCGGCCTCATAATGAACACGAATTTTTTTAACTACTGATGAATCAACGTCAATTTCATCTGTTTTCAGATCTTCTTTAATTCCCGGAAGGTCAACGACGATTCTATCGGGCTTTCCTAGTTTTTTCACATCATACTTGCTGAAGGGTCCCTTCCCCTTTATTGCGATCTCTACCTCAACACTTCCCTTTTCAACGGATATTTCTTTCAATTGCCCGACAGGACTCTCGGTTTTTTTCATTTTTACCGGCAGGGCCACACTCTTTTTATTCTCGGAAATGATCACCAGCAGACCCTTTTTTACTTCTCTTATTTCATATGCCGCATCGATCTTTTCGGGAACATCCATAACAAGACGAAGTCCTCCCGGGTGTTGCCCGATACGCACAGAATTTAAAAGCGAACTATTGACATTAATCGTATTTGTCCGGATGCTCTCCCTGGCTGCTTTAATATCAACAACAATCCTGTCCGGCTTTTCAAACCGCTTTCCTTCATAAGCGCCCCGCTTACCCATTCCTGCATAGAGAATTTCAACCCTCTTATCCTTTTTTTCAACATAAACATCGGTCAGGTTCCAGCTGTGCTTACCTTTCAAATCACTTTTTACCGGCTCCTTATCTTTAGGTCTATCATCAAAAACACTAACAATCAAGCCCCGGGAGATTTTCTCAACGTTATAATCTACTTTTTTCTTATGTGGAATATCGAGAACAACTCTTGACATATGAGGATGCTGCCCTACTCTTACTCTGTCCAGGAGGGGACTTTTAACAACTACCTTATCGATATCAAGCAGTTCTTTAACACCGGCAATATCGATTACAATCCTTTCCGGTTTATCTATTCTGCTGGTACTTATTTCCTCAAAAAAACCATCACCCACAACATTCACTTTAACCTCATGCACACCTTTTTCAACTAAAACCTTTTCTATATGCCCGGCTTTTACCTTTGCTTTTCCGTCATCTATCTTTTTTTCCTTCTCACGAATATATTTCTCGGCTTCACTGACAGTAACGGCTGTTTGTCCTGTTTCATAACTGATAAAAGGTCGTTTTTCGAGTTCTGCAAGAAATCCATCATTATCATTGAATATTATTTTAAGGCTGGTAACGCGCCCATCCCTGACCTTAACCTCAGTCTCACTTTTAAGGGGATACTTATAATTCTGATGATAATCAAAAATCCCGTACCCTGATCCGGAATAAACGGCTTTAACCAGTATTTTATGGCTTCCTGCAGGAATATTATCGATTGTTGTGCCATATAGCTCTTTATCACCGATAACATTCCTCAAAACAACCTTACCA